>JBHELS010000057.1:0-18467 GCA_046263015.1 Burkholderiales bacterium
CTCGGGCGACATATAGCGCGGTGTGGCGAGCAGGCGCTGCTGCCCGGTAAGCGTCGAGTCGAAAGAGAGGTCCTTGGCGAGGCCGAAATCGACGATCACCGGCCGGCCATCGGCGCGAAAGAGGATATTGGCCGGCTTCAAGTCGCGGTGGATGATGCCGCGCGAGTGGATGGCGTCGAGCGCACGGCTCACCTGTGTGGTGATGCGCAGCGCGGTGCGCGGCGAGAGGCCTTCGTGAATGCGCGCGGCGAGCGTGCCGGAGGGCAGGTACTCCATCGCGATATAGGGATGCTCGCCGGCGAAACCCTGGTCATAGATGCGCGCGACGTGCTCGATCTCGAGCTTGGCGAGGAGCTTGTATTCGCGCACGAAGCGCTCGAGGAACACCTTGTCGTGGCGCACGCGCACGTCGAGGACCTTGAGCGCGACGCGCAGGCCATCGAACTCGCGCTCGGCGAGATACACCTGCGCCTGGCCGCCTTCGCCGATTCTTTGCACGAGCGTGAAGCCCGCGACCACCGGTTCTGACATGGGCCCGTAGTGTGCCACGCGATTTATCTCTTCATCCGCGGAATACGTCGCGGCGGCCGCCGCATTCAGGCGCCCAGCCGGCGAGGAGCAACTAGAGAACGCGCGAGAGAAATGCGGATAGGTCGGCGATTTCCGGCGCGCACACCGAGTGCGGCATCGGGTAGTCGTGCCACTCGATCGCGTGGCCGAGCTTCTCGAGCACCTGGCGCGACTCGAGCGCGCGGCTCATGGGGATGAGATCGTCGTAGCGACCATGCGCCATGAAGATCGGAATATCGTGGTTCGCCTGCGAGCGCTCGGCGGCGAGCTCGCCCGCGAGCGGCAGATAGGTCGAGAGCGCGACGAGCCCGGCGAGGCGCTCGGGGTAGCGCAGTGCGCTAAGCAAGGCAATCGCGCCGCCTTGCGAGAATCCGGCGAGCACGATGCGATCGGCGGGCAATCCTTGCTCGCGTATGAGCGCCTCGGTGAGCTCGCGCGAGGCGTGCAGTCCCGCTTCGTCTTCCGGTCCGCCACCCAATTGCAGAATGTCGTACCAGGCGCGCATGCGCATGCCCTGGTTGATGGTCACCGGACGAATCGGCGCGTGCGGAAAGACGAAGCGCACGGGCTTCGCGAGCTCGAGCTCCGGCACGATCGGCTCGAAGTCATGGCCATCCGCGCCCAGGCCGTGCAGCCAGATGATGGCCGCCTCGGGGTTGGGGCCGGTCTCGATGCGCAGCGCGTCCATCAGACGATGCGATTGAACCACGCGAGCGAGAGCCCGGCGCCGAGAACAAGCAGGAGCGCCGCCGCGGCGGCAAAGAACGCGGTGATCTCTGTTTCCTCGCGCTGCAGGACGAACTTGGCGGTCAGGCTGTCGTAGATCCTCTTCAGCTCGGCGCCGCTCGTCGCATTGAAGTATTCCGCGTTGGTGATCTCGGCGATCGATTTCAGCGTCGCCTCGTCGAACATCATGTAGATCGAGTAGCCCTCGAAGGCGACCGGACCGCCTTGCGCGTTGCCGAAGCCGACCGTATAGACGCGCACGCCGCGATCGGCGGCCATGCGCGCCGCCTGCAGCGGATCAGGCCCGATGGTGCGCCGGCCGTCGGTGAGAAGAATGATCGCCGCGTTGGCATTGGATCCGGGAGGCACGGGCCTCAGCTCTTTCTTCGGCTCGTTCGGCCGCGGCCTTGCGCCGGGGCCGGCCGATTCGACGTCGATGCCCTGGTCGGGGAAAAGCGTCGCGAGCGCGACGATGATGCCGCTGCCGATCGCGGTATGGCGGTCGAGCTGCAGCCGGTCGACCGCGGCCACCAGATCTTCGCGATTGCGCGTCGGCTGCTGCACGACCGCCGCGGTACCGGCGAACGAGACGATGGCGATCTTCACGTCGCCGGGCGGCTCGTTCAGGAACTCGCGGGCCGCCGCCTGCGCCGCGGCGATGCGGCTTGGCTGCACATCGCTAGCCCGCATGCTGAGCGACACATCGATCGCGAGGACGATGGTGCGCTGCTGCGAGGGCAAGGTGATGAGCGCGCTCGGACGCGCCGCTGCGAGCACCGCGAGCACGGCGCCAAGCGCGAAGAGCGCGGCCGGCAGATGGCGTTGCCAGGCTTTGGGCGCGCGGCGCTCGACACCCGGCAGCCCGAGGGGCGGCCTCGCGAGCCGGCGCATATAAGCGAGAGCGACGACTGGTATCGCGAGCAGCGCGAACAGCGCCTCGGGTGCGAGAAATTTCATCGCTTGCGAATCGCGGACTTCGGCCTAAACGCCTTCACCACCGCCTCGTGCGTGTCGATGTAAGGCCCGCCGATGAGATCGATGCAATAGGGCACGGCGGCGAAGATCCCGGGCACCTCCGGCAGACCCTGCAGCGTCTCGCGGATCGATTTCGGCTGGCCGGGAAGGTTGATGATCAGCGCGGCTTTGCGCACCACGGCCACCTGCCGGGAAAGGATCGCAGTGGGCACGAACTTCAGGCTGATCGCGCGCATCTGCTCGCCGAATCCCGGCATCAGCTTGTCGGCCACCGCGAGCGTCGCCTCCGGCGTCACGTCGCGCGGCGCGGGCCCGGTGCCGCCCGTCGTCAGAACGAGATGGCAGCCGCGCTCGTCGACCAGCTCCTTTAGCGTGCGCTCGATGACCGCCTGGTCATCGGCGATCAGCCGCGTCTCGTCGTGCCAGGTCGGCGCCGCGATGGCCCCCGACAGCCATTCCTTGAGCGAGGGGATGCCTTCGTCCCGGTACACGCCGGCGGAGGCACGGTCGCTCACGGACACGAGGCCGATGACGAGCTCCTCGCTCATTGGACGGCGAAGACGTCGAGCTCGACGGCGCTCGCCCGCCGTGCGCCGCTCGCGACGCAGATGAGCCCGTTCAGCCAGCGATAGCGCTCGGCGCCCGTCTCGAAGAGCGGCGTGGTGCGCATGTAGTAGCGCGAAGGATCGACCGGCTCACCCGCCGTCAAGCGCCGGATGACCTCCGGCGGGCCGTGGCGGTAGCCGAAGTTGCGCAGGTAGATAAGCGCGCCGTCGCTCGTCTCGAGCGTGTAGCGGGCGTCGAGCTCGGCGACGCCGTCGGCGCGGATCACTTGCCAGTCGGCGCCGCCGGCGAGGATGCGTCCGGAAAGCTTCTCGCCGCGGAAGGCGCCGCCGGTGATGGCGATGACGCGGCGGCGGCCGTGCGGCGTGTCGCCCAATTCCTGCGGCGGCGCGAGCGTCACCTCAGCTCGCAGCAGCGGTTCGAGTCTCAAGCGCTTTCAGCAGGCGAAAAAGTTCGCGAAAGGCGCGCGGCGGCCGGCCTTCCTTCTGCTCGCGGCGCGCATTGCGAATGAGCGTGCGCAACGCCTGCAGATCGGCGCCGGCATGGCTCGCGACGTAGTCGGTGAGCGCGCGATCGTCCTCGAGCAGCCGCTCGCGCAGCCGCTCTAGCCGGCGATGCTCGGCGTTTGCCTGTGCCGACTGTCCGGCGATGGCGGCGAGCCGCGCGCGGATCGGTTCGGCGTCGAGCTCGCGCATCAGGCGCCCGATGTATTGCAGCTGGCGGCGTTTTCCCTCGTGGCTCGTGATGCGCTTCGCTTCGCGCACCGCTTGCTCGAGAGCCTCCGGGAGCGCGAGCGCCGCGAGCTGCGATTCGGGCAGCTCGACGAGCTCGGCGCCGAGCGACTGCAGCTCGTGCATCTCTTTCTTGCGCCGCGTCTTGCTGACCGGTGACGAAGCTGACTCGTCATGCATCGCGGTTATGATAGCGCCCCCATGCCGAAGCGCCACGGTTTCACGTTCGACGCCGCCGAGCTTCGCGAGATGGCCGAGCAGGTACTCGCACGCGCCAAACGCGCCGGCGCGAGCGGCTGCGACTGCGAAGTGTCCGAAGCCTATGGACTCACCATCACGGTGAGGAAGGGCAAGCCCGACACCATCGAGCATAACCGCGACCGCTCGATCGGCGTCACGATGTATCTCGGCGAGCGTCCGAAAGTGCGCCGCGGCCACGCGAGCACGTCCGATCTTTCGCGCGCGGCGCTCGAGCAGACGGTGGACGCAGCGCTCGCCATCGCGCGGCACACCGCAGAAGACGACTGCGCGGGCTTACCGGAGCCTGACCTGCTCGCGAGATCGCCCAAAGACCTGGATCTCTTCCATCCCTGGGAACTCGGCACCGAGGAGGCGATCGCGATCGCCAAGCGTTGCGAGGATGCGGCGTTCGCGGCGGCGCCGGTGATCCGAAATTCCGAGGGCGCCACCGTGTCGACGCAGCAGTCGCAGTTCGTGCTCGCCAATAGCCTCGGCTTCGTCGGCGGCTATCCCGGCTCACGCCATTATCTTTCCTGCGCCGTGATCGCCGAGGAGCGCGGCCTCATGCAGCGCGACGACTGGTACTCGAGCTCGCGCGTGCCGGCCAAGCTCGCCGAGCCGCGCGCGCTCGGGCGCTACGCGGCCGAGCGCGCCGCCTCGCGCCTTGGCGCGCGCAAGATCGTCACCTGCGAGGCGCCGGTGCTCTTCGAGGCGCCGGCCGCGATCGGGCTTCTCGGTCACTTCGTCTCGGCAGTGAACGGCGGCGCGCTCTATAGGAAGACCAGCTTTCTCGTCGAGAGCCTCGGCAAGCAGATATTCGCGCCCAACGTTTCGATCGAGGAGCGGCCCTTCGAGCCGCAAGGCGCGGCGAGCACGCCTTTCGACGACGAGGGCGTGGCGACGCGCGAGCGCACGGTGGTGCGCTCGGGTGTGCTGGAAGGTTATTTCCTTGGCACCTATGCGGCGCGCAAGCTCGGCATGCAAAGCACGGGCAACGCGGGCGGCCATCACAACCTGGTCCTCCGCTGGCGCGGCGAAGACGCGTCGCTCGACTTCCAGGGGATGCTTGCGAAGATGGGACGCGGGCTCCTCGTGACCGAGCTCCTCGGGCATGGCATCAATATGGTCACCGGCGACTATTCGCGCGGCGCAGCCGGCTATTGGGTCGAGGGCGGCGAGATCCAGCTCCCGGTGGAGGAAATCACCATCGCCGGCAACTTGCGCGACATGTTCCGCGGCATCGTTGCGGTGGGCGGCGATGTGCTGGTGCGCTCAGGGCGCGAGAGCGGCTCGATCCTGATCGAGCGAATGACGATCGCCGGCGACTAGTTCGGGCGGCAGGGATAATCGGCCGATGCGACTACTCGTTGCTTTTGCGCTTCTCGTCGTCGCGAGCGCGGCGACCGCCCAGCCGATCTCGGCTCGCCAGCCCGACGTCATCTACGTCCCGACGCCGCAGGAGGTGGTGGACGAGATGCTGAAGCTCGCGAAGGTCGGCAAAGGCGACGTGCTCTACGACTTGGGGAGTGGCGATGGCCGCATCCCGGTGACGGCGGCCAAGCGCTATGGCATCCGGGCCTACGGTATCGACATCGACCCGCAGCGCATCGCCGAGGCGAACAGTAACGCGCGCAAGAACGGCGTCACGGACCTGGTGCAGTTCAAGAACGAGGATCTTTTCAAGACGCAATTCAGCGACGCGACGGTGGTGACGCTGTATCTGCTGCCCGACCTGAACGTGAAGCTGCGCCCGCGGCTAATCGCCGAGTTGAAACCGGGGACGCGCATCGTGTCGCATCAATTCGACATGGGGACGTGGAAGCCCGACCGGACGCTCGAACTGAACGGCCGCACTATTTATTTGTGGACGGTGCCGCCGCGGAAGGGCTCATAGCGAGCGCCGGCGGCGGCGGATTGTCGAGCGTGGCGAGGAATTGGGCGATCGAGTCCCAGAACTCGTCGTGTCGCTCCACCCCGGAATGGCCGATGCCAGGCAGAAGCACGGTCTTCACGGTGCCCCCCCAGCGCCTTGCGAGCGCGAGACCGTTCTTCACCGGCGTCACGTCGTCTTTCTCGGCAAGGAGAAAAAGCGCCGGCACCGTTACCAGCGGCGCGATGAGCCCGGGGTTGTAGCGGCTTTGCATGAGCCGCGCAAAGGGCAGGGGCAGCCAGTGGAAGTGCTCTTCGCCAAGCGCCGCCGCGCTGTCGAAAGGCGTCGCGAGGATCGCTGCGCGCACTTTGCGCGCGGCGGCGACCGCGATGGCGACGTAGGAGCCGAGGCTTCGTCCCAGCACGACAATATTGGCGGTATCGATGTCCGGCCGTGTCGCCGCCCAGTCATAGATGCGCTTCGCGTCGCCAAGGACCGTGCGCTCCGAGGGCGAGCCGCCGGAGAGCCCGAAGCCGCGGTAATTGATCATCAGCCAGCCCCACGGCCCGCTCGCGTGCGCGCGGCGCGCGAACTCGGAGACTTCCTGCCCCACGCCGCCGTAGATGATCACCAGGCGGTGGCGCTCGCCGGGGTGCCAATCGTCGGGACGCTTGAGCCAGCCGTGCAGCGTCACGCCCTCGGTCGTGGCAACGCGTACTTCCTCGATGTGATTGCCGCTCGCGAGCGCTTTCGCCTCACGCAGATCGAGCGTTCGGGGACGAAAAATGAGCGGCTCTTCGAGCGACTCGAGAATCGGCGTCACGCAACCCGCGCCGAGGACGGCGCTCGCGAGGACTGCGGCCGACCACAGGCTGCGGCTTGAGCGCATACTGCAGTTGAGACTTCTGCTCCGATCGACCGTTTCACGACTAGGCTGAGTGACCTATATGCAGCGAGAACTCAAGATCGAGATCGCCTCCGACGTCATCTGTCCGTGGTGCTATATCGGCAAGCGGCGGCTCGAAAGAGCGCTTGCGCTCCTCGAGCGCGAAGTGCAGGCCGAGCTTCACTGGCTGCCCTTCGAGCTCAATCCGGAGATGCCCGGCACCGGCATGCCACGCGCCGCATACCGGCGCGCGAAGTTCGGTTCGGTCGAGCGCTCGCGTGAGCTCGACGCGCGCGTCGCGGCCGAGGGACGCACGGTGGGCATCGAATTTGGCTTCGAGCGCATCGAGCGCACGCCGAACACGCGCGCCGCGCATGAGCTGATCGAGCTTGCCCAGCGGCAAGGCAAAGGCGCGGGCGTGGTCGACGCGCTCTTCCGCGCCTACTTCGAGCAGGCGCAAGACATCGGCGACGCCACAGTCCTCAAGGACATCGCCGAGCGCCAGCAAGTGTCGGGCTGGCCCGGACAGGCAACGCGGCAAGCGGTGGCTCTACTCGAAGAGGAGGTGCGCGGTCTCGGCATCAGCGCGGTGCCGACTTTCATCTTCGCGCGCAAGCTCGGCGTCTCCGGCGCTCATCCGCCCGAGAGCCTCGCCCAGGCGATACGCGAGTCGCTCGCTACGTGAAGTCGAGGCGCGTCTCGAGCACGATGCCGTAAAGGCGGATCGGCGCCCGTTTCACGAGCTGCAGGGGGGGTACCTCTTGCGCGCCGAGCGACGCGGCCACCGGGCCGAGCGCGTCCATCACCTCGGCCGAGACGATCACCTCTCCGGCGCGCGCACGGTGGACGAGGCGCTCGGCGACACTGACGCAGTCGCCCAGGGCGACGAATTGGCGCGCGCCGGCGGGCCCTGCCATGCCGAACACCGCTTCGCCGAGATGCACCGCGCAGGCGAGCGCCGCGGGCAAGCCGTATTGCGCATGCCATGCATCGCCGAGCGTGCCGAAGTCGCGCTGCAGATCGCGCGCCGCATTGACCGAGCGCTCGGCGAAGTCCTTCGGCGAGGCGCCGGCGAAGGCGGCGAGGAGCGCGTCGTTTTGCACCGAAAGCACCTTGCCCTTGTGCGCCGCCACCGCGCTCGCGCAGAAGACGAAGAATTCGTTCGCGAGCTCGAGCACTTTTCCCGGCGGCAGCGCCTCCGAGAGTCGCGTGAAATTTCGCAGCTCCGCGTAGAGCACCGCCGCCTGGCGCCGTTCAGCTTCGGCCGCCATCGCCCGCCATCGCTATGCCGTTCAGGTAGTGCTCCCACACATGGAGGTTTCGCTCGCATGCTGCCACGGCGGCGTCCTCCATGCCGAGCTCGCTCGCGAATTTCTCCACCGCGCGCCAGCCGGTGTTCGAGTGCTCGATGTCGGCTTCGCTGTGCAGCTCGAAGAATTCGAGCGCCTCGTCCTCGAGCCGGAAGAGTGCGCCCCAGCGCCGGCGCTCGATGCCGAACCAGCCGCGCTTTTTGAACTCCCCGCTGCCGTAGCCCGGCACGTTGACGCGCTCGGCGCAGGTGTTGGCGACGATGCCCTCGAGCCAGTGGCGACTCGCCATCAGGCCTTCCCAGGCGGCCCAGCAGAGCTCCGTCGAGGCGAGCGGCCGCGCGTTCTGGATCGCGGCGCGGCGCATGCCGATCTTCACGCCGAGATCCTCGAGGATCTGCCAGTGCGGCCGGCCGCCGCCGTGGGCGTGATCGGCGATCACTTCCTCGCTACAGGCGCCGATGATGCGCATGCGCGTCTCCCAGTCGGGGCAATTGGTGGCCACCTTGAGCTTGAGCACCGAATTGCGCTGCCGGGTATTGAGGCGGTGCTGCATGACGAACAGGCGCGCCCGGCCCTGGGTCATCGGCTCGTGGAACCAGCGGCAGCGGTGCACGAACTCGTTCACCACGCGGTCCATGCGAGCGACGACGCCCATGCGGGCTCAGTGCAGCAGTGCGTAGAGCGCGATGGCGAAGACGACGAGCGCGCCGGCGGCGAACACCATGAGCGTCGTCTTCGAGACGTCGGGCAGCTGCGCATCGCGCGCGAGCGGCTTGCCGTGCTCGTCGTGCTCCTTTGCCTCCTTGGGCGGCGTGGCGAGGACGACCGTCGTGTCCTCCGAGTGCGCGGCGCCCACCTTGTCGTTGAAGTTGCGGAAGAAGTCGTCGGCGACCTTCTTCGCCGCGGCGTCGACCAGCCGCGAGCCGATCTGGGCGAGCTTGCCGCCGACACTCGCTTTCACGTCGTAGGAAAGGCGCGTTCGGTCGCCGTCGGGGGCGAGGCGCACCTGGGCGCCGCCTTTCGCGAAGCCGGCAGCGCCGCCCTGGCCCTCGAAGGCAAGCGAGTACGACTCCGGCGGATTTACATTCGAAAGCGTGAGCTTGCCCTTGAACTTGGCGCTCACCGGCCCGACCCGCGCCACCATCAGCACCTGAAATTCGTTATCGCCCGAGCGTTCGATCGATTCGCAGCCCGGCACGCTGGCCTTCAGCATTTCAGGATCATTGAGCGCGTCCCACACCACCTTCTGCGGCGCGGGCACGAGCTGCTCGCCGCTCATCTCCATGTGCGGTTCTCCTGGCTCTGTTGCTGCAACGGTTGACTGAGGGTTCTCGCGAGCTCCACGAGGCTTTTCAGATTATGCACCGGCAGGAAAAGATCGACGTGCGGCAGCATGGCGCGCACGCCCGCCGGCCGGGCCTCGAATTTTTCGTAGCGCAGGAGCGGGTTCAGCCACACGAGATAGCGGCAGCTCTTCGCGAGCCGCTCCATCTCCTCGGCGAGCCCTTCGCCCGCCTCGCGGTCGAGGCCGTCGGAGACGAGCAGGACGGAGGCGTTCTGCCCGAGCGTGCGCCGCGCCCACTTGAAATTGAATTCGCGCAGGCTCGCGCCGATGCGCGTTCCGCCCGACCAGTCCTTGATCGCCTCGGCGACTTTTGCCATGGCAACGTCGACGTCGCGATGGCGCAGCTGCCGGGTGATATTGGTAAGCCGGGTGCCGAACACGAAGACCGAAACGCGGTCGCGATCGTTGGTGATCGCATGCAGGAAGTGGAGGAACATGCGCGCATACGGGTTCATGGAGCCCGAAATGTCGCAGAGCACGACGAGCGGCGGATGCAGCGTACGGCGCGCCGAGCGCACGAGCGGGATGATGTCGCCGCCCTCGCGCAGCGACTGGCGCAGGCTCGCGCGCAGATCGATGCGCCCTCCGGAGCGGTGCGGGTAGTAGCGCCGCGTGCGAATTTCGGGTAGCGGCAGGCGCAACTCGGCGATCATCTTCTTCGCCTCGGCGAGCTCGGCCGCCGACATGGTGTCGAAGTCCATGCGGCTCAGGACTTCGCGCGACGAGAAGGTGAGCCGCGCTTCGAGCTCGAGCTTCTCCTCGCGCGCCGCGTCCTCGCGGTTGCGGTTGAAGAGCGCGTCGGTGAGGCGCTGGCTTTGCTGCTCCTCGGGTTTCGCCGCGCGGCCATGCGCTTTCGGCAACAGCACCTGCATCATGCGCTCGGCGAGCTTCGGATCGCGCCAGAAAATCTGGAACGCCTGGTCGAAGATCGGGCGCTGCTCCTCGCGCGAGAGCAGCACCGCTGACATGGTCCAGTACCAGTCCTCGCGCCTGGGGATGGGATGCGGGGGCCCGGCGACCCTCTCGAGCGCCTGCACGCAGTCGACGACACGGTCGGGGCCGATGCGCAGCCCGGCCGCGCGCAAAAGGCGCGCGAAATGCATGACGTTTTCGGCGAGCCGCCCTTCGGCTACGCGTTCTGGGCGAGCGGGCATTCGCGCGCCAGGCGCTCGAGCGCGGGCGAGGCGGCGATCTCGTGATCGCGGAAATAGCGCTCGTGGTTCTTCTCGAGCTCGTCGAGCCAGTAGACGTAGTTCACCATCATGCCCGCCGCGCGCGTGATCCCGGATTCGGAGGAGTCGCCCATCCAGTTCAGCCGCTCAAGTGCGGCGCCGTTGCCGAGATGAAAGCGCGCCACCGGGTCGAGCGGCTCGAGGCCGTGCTTCGCTCTCAGGAGGTAATAGGCGCAAAGGCGCATGAGCAGCTTCTCTAGCCCTTCGGGAACTTCGCCGAGATGCCACGCCGGATCGGCGAGCCGATCGATCAGCGCCTAGTCGTCGCCTTCGAGGCTCGCGCCTTCGAGCCAGCGCCGGAAGCCGGGAATCGGCGAGAGCGTGGCGAAGCGCCTGAGGTGCGGGAATTCGCGCCTCAGGTCTTCCGCCACCTGCTTGATCAGCTGGTTGCCGAACGAGATGCCGCGCAAGCCTTCCTGGCAGTTGGTGATCGAGTAGAACATCGCGCAGTCGGCCTCGGCGGGGTCGGCCACCTTCGAGCGGATGTCGAGTAGCGGTTGTACCTGAGCGCTCATGCCGCGAGTGAGCGCCACCTCGATGAAGATGATCGGCTCGTCGGGCAGCTGCGGATGGAAGAATGCGAAGCAGCGCCGGTCGCCTTCGAGCCGGCGGCGAAGGTCGCGCCAGCCCTGGATCGCATGCACGCCCTCGTAGTGGATCAGCTTCTCGAGCACCAGCGCGGAAGTGCGCCAATCGATCCGCTCGAGCCGCAGAAAGCCGCGGTTGAACCAGGAGCGAAGGACCCGCATCAGATCGGCATCGACCGCACGCCACTCGGGACGCTCCTTCAGGTCGCCGATCAGCTGCCGGCGCATCTCGACCAGCGCCGCCGTGCCGCCCGGCGCCATGTTGAGACGATGAAAGAGCTCCTGCCGGGCGGGTTCAACGACTCCCTGCAGCTCGATCAGGTTCTCGGGCGAGGGCTTCGCGTGGTAGGCGGCCGCGGCCCGGCTGACCGCGTCGGGCGACGGCGAATAATGGCGCGCGAGGAGCTCGAAGAATTCTCGCCGGCAGCGCTCGTCGAGTGCTTGGTAGGCGACGAGCGCCTCGCGCGCGAGCGCCGTGCTCGCGTACTCGCCGCTTTCCGCGAGGAGCGCGTTGCACAGCGACATGAGATGTTCCGTGCGCCGATCGACGCCGGCGCTGCCGCCGCCGATCAGCTTGCGAAGGAAGCTCGCGGCGCCCATCGCGCCTCAGGCGAGCGCTTTTGCTTCGGCGACGAGCCGCTCGGCCTCCTCGCCCGCCACACGCTCGAGGTCGTCGCGGTATTTGAGAAGGACGCCGAGCGTGTTGTTCACCGTCTCCGGATCGAGTGTCACCCGATCGAGCGCCACCAAGCAGTTCGCCCAGTCGATTGTCTCGGCGACCCCGGGCAGTTTGAAAAGCTCGGTTTTTCTCAGGCGTTGCACGAAGGAAACCACTTCCTTGGAGAGCGCCGCCGCCGCTTTCGGCGCCTTGCGCCCGAGGATCTCGAGCTCGCGCCGCGCATCCGGGTAATCCACCCAGTGGTAGAAGCAGCGGCGCTTCACCGCATCGTGGATCTCGCGCGTGCGGTTGGAAGTGATGACGACAATCGGCGGCTCCTTCGCTTTCAACGTGCCGATCTCCGGAATGGTGATCTGCCAATCCGACAGCACTTCCAGCAGGTAAGCCTCGAATGGCTCGTCGGTGCGATCGAGCTCGTCGATCAAGAGCACCGGCGCATCACCCTCCAGGGCGCGCGCGAGCGGCCGCTTGATGAGGAAGGCATCGGAGTAAATCTGCGCGCCGAGCTTGTCTTTATCTTTAACGCCCGCTGCCTCGGCGAGGCGGATCTCGATCATCTGCCGCGAGTAATTCCACTCGTAGGCGGCCTGTGCAATGTCGAGTCCCTCGTAGCACTGAAGGCGAATCAGCTCGCGCCCGAGCGCTTGCGCGAGCACCTTGCCGATCTCCGTCTTGCCGACGCCCGCCTCGCCTTCGAGAAAGAGCGGGCGGCGCATGGCGAGCGCGAGGAAAAGGCTGGTGGCGAGGCTGCGATCGGCCACGTACTCGCCGGAAGCGAGCAGGGCCTGGGTCTCATCGATCGATGTCGGAAACGTCGCGGGCATGGAGAAGCGGCTGAAAAAACGGCATTTTCGCGATTTTGAGCCGAGATCGCCACCCCGGTTCAATCGAGGCGGCGTACCATCGGCGTCACCGTGAAGCCGCGACGCCGCTTCCTCGCCGGTGCGCTCGCTTTCGCCGCGGCACCCCTCGCGGCCCAGGAAAAGCCCGCTGCCAAGCTCTTTCGCGTCGGCATGCTGGAGTCGGTGCCCATAGCCGCGTCGAGCCTGAACCTTGGGCAGTTCCACAACGGCATGCGCGAGCTCGGCTACGAGGAGGGTCGTAGCTACCTCGTGTTCTACCGCTCCTCCGACGGTCGCGCCGAGCGCTTCCCGGCGCTCGCCGCCGAGCTCGTGCGCCAGAGTGTCGATGTTTTCGTCGCGCGCGGCACGCCAGCGACGCTTGCTGCGCGCGACACGGAAACCGGTATCCCGGTGGTCACTTCCGCGATCGCGGACCCGCTCGAAGCCAAGGTGGTGGCGAGCCTCGCCGCCCCGGGCGGGGTCGTCACCGGCCTCACGAGCCAGGTGAACGAGCTTGGCGCGAAGCGCATGGACCTTCTGAAGGCGCTCGCACCGGGCATCTCGCGACTGGGCGTGCTCGTCAATCCCGACAACCCGGCGTCGCTCGCCGCCTGGAAGAACATCGAGTCGGCGGCGCCGGACATGCGGTTGCGGGTCGACCTCATCGACGTGGGAAACCCCGAGCAGCTGCAAAGCGCCCTCGAATCGGCGGTCAAGGCCGGCGTCGATAGCCTGATCATTGGCGTCGACCCGCTCGCGCAGGCAAACCAAGTGGTCGACTTCACGCTGCGCCAACGCCTGCCCGCGGCATTCGCCGCGCGCACTTACGTGGACGCGGGCGGGCTTCTGTCGTATGGCGTCTATTATCCGACGCTCTATTACCGCGCCGCCGCTTATGTCGACAAGCTTCTGAAGGGCGCGAAGCCTGCCGAGCTGCCGATGGAGCGAGCGAGCAAGTTCGAGCTCGTGATCAACCGCAAGACCGCACGTGCGCTGAAGCTCGCCATCCCGCCAGACCTCTTCCTGCGCTCGGACGAAATTATCGACTGAGCGGCACGGTGTTTGCTGCCTCCGCCGCTAACCAACCGGAGGTCGAATGGAAATGCAAATGGTTAAAGAGCTGATCCTTCAGTCGCTGGAGCACGAGAAGGGCGGCGTCAAGATTTACGAGACCGCGCTCAAGTGCGCGCAAAACGAAGACTTGAAGGAAGAATTGGAGAAGTATCACCAGGAAACCGAGCGGCACGTGCAAATCCTACAAGACGTATGCTCGCAGATGCAGTTCGATGCCGAGGAGCAGACCCCGGGCCGCAAGATCGTCCATGACATGGGCCAGTCACTCGTCGCCGCCATGGAAGCGGCACTCGGCGCGGGCGACCCCGCTCAGGCGGAGTGCGTCGCCATCGAGTGCGTCGTGCTCGCCGAAGAGAAGGACCACTCGAACTGGCAGCTGATCGGCGAGGTCGCGAAAAAGATGACAGGCGCCGAAGGCAAGGCGTTGAAAGACGCCTACAAGGAAGTCGAGGACCAGGAAGACGAGCACTATTACCATTCCAAGGGGTGGATGCGCGAGCTCTCCATGCAGGCTCTCGGTCTCAAGGCCGTCCTGCCACCGCCCGAGGAGAAGAGGCACGTCAAGTCCGCGATCGGCGCCGCGCGCGCCGAGCAGTCGCGCACCAAGTCGCACTGAAGCCGGTTCGGGGACGGAGCCCGAACTCCCTCGGGGACGCAGCCCGGAAAGTTCGGGCTCCGTCCCCGATTCGTTTTACTTGAGCGCCTGCTCCACCGCGCGCTTGCACATCACCGTGATGAGATGCGCCCGGTACTCGGGCGAGGCGTGCAGATCGTTATTGAGGCCATCGGGCTTCACCTTGATGCTCGCAACCGCCTCCGGCGCGAACTTGGCGCTGAGCGCCTTTTCCATCTCGCTTTGACGGAAGCCGCACGCCCCGGCGCCGCTCACACCGACTCGCACATTGCCAGAACCGAAGTCGGCAACATACACGCCGACGAGCGCAAAGCGCGAGGCGGGGTTCCTGAACTTCTGGTAAGCGCCGCGCTTGGGCACCTGGAATGAGACCGCCGTGATGAGCTCATCGGGCTCTAGCGCGGTTTCATAGAGACCCTTGAAGTACTGGTCGGCGGCGATCTTTCGCCGATCGGTAATGATGGTGGCGTTGAGCGCGAGCACCGCGGCGGGATAGTCGGCGGCTGGATCATTGTTCGCGAGCGAGCCGCCGAGCGTGCCGAGGTGGCGCACCTGGCGATCGCCAATCAATGCGGCCATCGCGGCGAGCGACGGAATCACGCGCTTCATCTCCGCGGACGCGGCGACTTCGGCATGGCGCGTCATGGCGCCCACCTCGACCGCGTTGCCGCTCGCGCGGATGCCGGCGAGCTCCTTGATGGTGCCGAGGTCGATCAGATCCGAAGGCGACGACAGGCGCAGCTTCATCGCCTGCACCAGGCTCTGGCCGCCCGCCAAAAACTTGCCTTCGGTCTTCTGCTTGCCGAGCGCGAGCGCGTCCTTCGTGCTTGCCGGTCGGTGGTACTGGAATGCGTGCATGCTTTTCTCCTAGGCGCGGATCATCGCCCGCCACACGTTCTGCGCGGTCGCGGGCATGGGTAGGTCTTTGACGCCGAGGGCGTCGGTAATGGCATTCATCACCGCGGCCGGGGCGCCGATGGCGCCCGCCTCACCGCAGCCCTTCACGCCGAGCGGGTTGTGCGTGCAAGGCGTCTCGCGCATATCGAGTTTGAAAAGGGGTAAATCATTCGCGCGTGGGATGCAGTAGTCGGCGAGCGACCCGGTGAGGAGCTGACCCGTCTCGTCGTAGGCGCAGCCCTCGGTGAGCGCCTGGCCGATGCCTTGCGCAAGTCCGCCGTGCACCTGGCCTTCGACGATCATCGGATTGATCACTTTCCCGAAGTCGTCGACCGCGGTGAAAGCCGCGATCTGCGCCGCGCCCGTTTCCCGGTCCACTTCCACTTCGCAGACGTAGCTTCCCGCGGGGAAGGTGAAGTTCGCCGGATCGTAGAACGCGTTCTCGTTCAGGCCCGGCTCGAGCTTGTCGAGCGGATAGTTGTGCGGCACGTAGGCCGCGAACGCCACCTCGCCGAACATTTTTTTCTTGTCGGTGCCGGCGACGCGGAACTCGCCTTTGTCGTATTCGATGTCGCTCTCGGATGCCTCCAAGAGATGCGCCGCGATCTTCTTGCCTTTGGCGACGATCTTGTCGAGCGCCTTGACGATGGCGGTGCCGCCGACCGCGATCGAGCGCGAGCCGTACGTGCCCATGCCGAAAAGCACCTTGGAGGTGTCGCCGTGCACGATCTCGACCTGCTCCATGCCGAGTCCGAGCCGGTCTGCGACCACCTGGGCGAACGTCGTCTCGTGCCCTTGGCCATGCTGGTGCGAGCCGGTAAACACGGTCACCGTGCCGGTCGGGTGCACGCGGATCTCGCCCGCCTCGAAGAGTCCGGCGCGCGCGCCGAGGCTGCCGGCGACGTTGGAAGGAGCGATGCCGCAGGCTTCGATGTAGCAGGCGTAGCCCAGGCCGCGCAGCTTGCCGCGGCGCAGTGACTGCTCGCGGCGCTCCTTGAAGCCGTCGACATCGGCGATCTTCATCGCCGCGCTGAGCGTCGCCTCGTAGTCGCCGGTGTCGTAGCAAAGCGCGACCGGCGTCTGGTACGGGAACTGGCGGATGAAATTCTTTCTGCGCAGCTCCGCCGGATCAACTTTCATCTCGCGCGCCGCCGTTTCGACCAGTCGCTCCACGACGTAGGTCGCTTCGGGCCGGCCCGCGCCGCGATAGGCATCGACCGGCGTCGTGTTGGTGAACACCGCCGTCACTTCGCAATAGATGTGCGGCGTCGTGTACTGGCCGGCGAGGAGGGTGGCATAGAGGATCGTCGGAATGCACGACGCGAAGGTCGAGAGATAGGCGCCGAGGTTCGCCGTGGTGCGCACCCGCATCGCGAGGAACTTGCCATCTTTGTCGAGCGCAAGCTCGGCGACCGTGAGATGGTCGCGGCCGTGTGCGTCGGAGAGGAAAGCCTCCGAGCGATCCGAGGTCCACTTTACCGGCCGCGCGAGCTGCCGCGCTGCCCAGGTGCAAACGACGTCTTCGGCGTAGAGATAGATCTTCGAGCCGAAGCCGCCGCCCACATCCGGCGCGACGACGCGCACTTTCGTCTCCGGCAGGCCGAGGACGAAGGCCGTCATCAGCAACCGCTCGACGTGCGGGTTCTGACTCGCGACGTAGAGCGTCGTGCTGTCGTCGGCGCGGGAATAAACCGCATTGACGGCGCGCGGCTCGATGGCGGTAGGTACCAATCGGTTATTGATGAAATCGAGTTTGGTGACATGCGCGGCCCTGGCAAAGGCGGCATCGACGGCAGCCTTGTCGCCGAGCGCCCAGACGTAGCAGGTGTTGTCCGCCGCGACCTCGTGCAGGGCGGGGCCTTTCCTCGCCTGCGAAGCGTTCACCACCGCGGGCAGCGTTTGGTAATCGACTTCGACGAGCTCGGCGGCATCACGAGCCTGCGCCAGCGATTCGGCGATGACCACCGCGACGCGCTCGCCGACGTGGCGCACCTTGCCCTGCGCGAGCGACGGATAGGGCGGCTCCTTCATCGGCTGGCCGTTGACGTCGGTGATCAGCCAGCCGCAGGGCAGGCCGCCGACCTTGGCGGCGGCGAGATCGGCGCCGGTATAGACGGCGACCACGCCGGGTGCTCGTTTCGCCTTATCGATCGAGATTTTGCGGATATTCGCGTGCGCGTGCGGCGAGCGCACGAACGCGGCGTAGCTCTGGCGCGGCAGCGCTACGTCGTCAGTGTATTGGCCGCTGCCGGTGAGGAAACGATAGTCTTCCTTGCGCGGGACGCGGGCTCCGATGAGCGATGCGGTCATGGCGGGCCCCCGTCACTTCGCCGCAGCCATGGCGCGCGCGCCGGCCATGATGCTCTTGACGATGTTGTGATAGCCGGTGCAGCGGCAGAGGTTGCCTTCCAGGCTCTCGCGCACCTCCTCTTCGGTCGGACTGGGATGGCCTTTCGCGAAGTCGAGCGCGTTCATCACCATGCCGGGGGTGCAGAAGCCGCACTGCAGGCCGTGGTTTTCTTTGAACGCCGCTTGCATCGGGTGCAAGGTTCCATCGGCGTGCGCCACGCCTTCGATCGTCTGAATGTCGGCGCCTTCGGCCTGCATGGCGACGATCGAGCAGCTCTTGATCGCTTTGCCGTTCATGTGCACCGTGCAGGCGCCACATTGCGCGGTGTCGCAGCCGACGTGAGTACCGGTAAGCCGCAGGTTTTCGCGAATAAACGTGACGAGGAGCGTGCGCTCCTCGATGTCCGCCGATACCGGTTTCCCGTTGACCTTCATCGAAATTTTGACCGACATGCGGCCCTCCTCTCCTCGGGATTGCATTGCGGGGGAGGGAAATCGTAGCATTTCCGACCTTGAGATTGCTCATCGTAGAAGACGACGCGCCGCTCGCGAGCGGACTTCGCCGCATCCTCGAAGCTGAGGGACACGCGGTGGATGTCACCTCGCGTGGCGAGCAGGCGGTCCTCGCGGCCGCACAGGAGCGCTTCGACCTCGTGATCCTCGACATCGGCCTGCCGCAGATGGACGGCTTCGAAGTACTGCGGCGCCTGCGCGCCGCGGGCGGCGACAAGGGCGGACCGATGCCCGTGCTCGTGCTGACGGCGCGTGATGCGGTGGAAGACCGCGTGCACGGTCTCGACCTGGGCGCGGACGACTACATGGTGAAGCCCTTCGCCATGCCGGAGCTCACGGCGCGCGTGCGCGCGCTCCTTCGCCGCTCGCAGGCGCACGCCGGCCCGCGCATCGTGCATGGGCCGCTCACCCTCGATACGGTGGCGCGGCGCGCGTTCCTGCGC
>JBHELS010000058.1:0-3351 GCA_046263015.1 Burkholderiales bacterium
CGCTTCGCGCAGCGCGTCGCCGAGCTTCTGGTTGGCGCGCGCCGCCGGCACGGCGATGCGGGCCGGCTCGCGGATCGCGAGCGAAAAGAGCGCCATTGAAGCCGCGACCGCCGCGAATGCCAGCATCGCGGGCTTCCAGCCGTAATCGGCGATCAGCCATTGCCCGAGCGGCGCGAGAAAGAGCGTGCCGAGCGAGCCGGCGGCGGCCACCATGCCGACGGTCTGGCTGCGCTTCTCCGGCGGCGTCGCGCGCGACACCGTGCCGATCAGCACGCCGAAGCCGGTGCCCGCCGTGCCGATGCCGGCGAGGAAGCCGGCGATGTGCAGCGCCCCCGGAAACGCCGCCGCAAATACCATGAGCAAAAGCCCGCCCGCGTACATCAGCGCGGTGACGACGAGGACGGGTCGCGGGCCGTAGCGATCGGCCGCCGCGCCGACGAACGGCTGCGCCAGGCCCCAGACGATGTTCTGCAGCGCGATGGCGAAGCCGAAGCTCGCGGCCGAAATGCCGAATTCGAGCGTCATCGGGCGCATGAAAAGCCCCAGGCTCTGCCGCAGCCCCATGCAGAGCGAGATGATCACTCCGGAGAGGACGAGCAGAACCAGCATGGCGCGGCGATTGGCGGTCATCGGTGTTCCGTTAAGTACACAGCTCGGTGTACCGATGTTCCGGTAAACTCTCCCGTACCGTCAAGTCCCAGATACACAGACCTGTGCACAAGCCGCCGACCCCTGCCGAGCGCATCCTGAGCGCCGCCGACCGGCTTTTCTATACCCAGGGCATCCGTGCGGTCGGGGTCGATGCCATCGCCGAAGAGGCGCGGGTCAGCAAACGCACGCTCTACAACCACTACCCGACCAAGGACGACTTGGTCGCCGCCTATCTCACCGCGCGCTTCAAGCACGTGCCGCCCTCGGATGCGCCGGCACGCGAACAGATCCTCGGCTACTTCGAGCGCATGGAAAAGCTCTTCGCCGACGGCGGCTTCCGCGGCTGCCCTTACGTGAACGCCGTCACCGAGCTCGGCGATCGCAAGCATGCCGCGGCACGCATTGCGCTGCAGTTCAAGGAGCAGCGCATCGCCTGGTACCGGGCGCTCCTCGAGCGCATGGGCGTCGCCGAGCCGCAGCGGCTCGCGATGCAGCTGCAACTCCTCGTCGAAGGCGCGATCTCCGCCGTGCTGGTGAGCAACGACCCGAGCGTCGCCCGGGACGCGCGCGCCGCGGCCGAAGTGCTGCTCGACGCGGCGCTGAAATCCGTACCAAGTACGAATTTCAGCGGCGCCGCGAAACTACGTCGGCGTTCACGACATTGATCGGCTGGCCGCGCCCGTAGGCGAGGATCTGGTCGAAGATGTCGGAGAACTGCAGCTCCCACTCGTCAGTCGTGACGTGGCCAAGGTGCGGCGTGCAGACGACGTTCTCCATGGCGAGCAGCGGATGGCTCGCATCCGTGATCGGCTCGCGCTCATAGACATCCACCGCCGCCTTGCCGGGGCGCCCGGCCTTTAGCGCTTCGACGAGCGCGCCCTCCTCCACCAGACCCGCGCGGCTCGTGTTGACGAAAAGGGCGGTGGGCTTCATGCGGCCGAGGTCGGCGCGCTTGACGATGCCGCGCGTCGCATCGACGAGCCGCATATGGAGCGAGAGCACATCGCACTCGGCGAAGAACGCCTCCTTGCTCGGCGCGACGGCATAGCCGTCGGCCTTCGCCTTCTCGCGCGTCGCTTCGCGCCCCCAGACGAGCACCTTGAGTCCCATGGCGCGCCCGACCTTGGCCACCTCGGCGCCGATGCGACCGTAGCTGAAGATGCCGAGCGTCTTGCCGCGCAAGGTCGAGCCGATGCCGGTCTGCCATCGGCCGGCCTTGAGCCCGGCCACGTTCTGCGGGATCTCGCGCGCCGCCGCGAGGATCAGGCCCCAGGTCAGCTCCGCAGTCGAGTACGACGGCGTGCCGGGATGCATGTTCGAGGACACGACGATGCCGAGGCGCGTGCACGCCTCGATGTCGATATGCGGGTAGACGCTTCTCTGGCTGATGAGCTTCAGGTTGGGCAAGCGCTCGAGAAGCGGCGCGCGTATTTGCGTGCGCTCGCGGATCAGCACCAGCGCCTCGACGTCCTTCAGCCGGGCGGCGAGCGCGTCGGTGTCCTGGACGTGGTCGTTCCAGACTTTGACCTCGTGCGCGGCGAGCTTGGCGAAGGCGCCGAGCGTGCGCACCGTGTCGTGGTAGTCGTCGAGTATCGCGATCAGCACGGCGGCGGCGGCGGTGTGGCGAGCTTCGGGTCGATCGCGCGCAGCGCGTTTGGCCAGGTGAGCTTCGCGAAGTCGATCGGCTGGTTCGTGAGCCCGGCGCCCTGCGCCCATTTCGAGAGGCTGCAGAAGTCGTCGTAATAGACCTTGTCGAGCGCGACCGGGCGGAGGTTGGTGTCCCACTGATCGCGCGTCGCCTTCTCCGAAAGGCTGTAGGTTTTCGCGGCGAACGCGGCGACGGCCGAAAAGTCGCTCTCGGCTTTGGCTTTGCCCTTCAGCACGGCGCGCAGAAAACGAGCCACTTTGTCCGCGCCATCGGCCGAGTTCAGAAACTCGGGCCGCGCGCCGGCGACGAGATAGCCCTGGATGTAGCCTTCGGCGGTCGAGAGCTGGTGGGCATCGTTCGGGCAGATCTCGAGGGTGCGCGAGCCGATGGGCTGCCAGATGAAGAACGCGGCGATATCGCCTTTGCAGAGCGCGGCCGGCAGGAGCTGCGTGTCGAGGTTCTTCACCGGCACCGCCTTCGGGTCGACGCCGTTCTTCGTCAGGTATTCTGAAATGAACCACGAGCCGGTCGAGCCGACGCGCGTCGCCACCGTCTTGCCCGCGAGGTCCTGCGCCTTCTTCACATCCTTGCGCGCGATCACGACGTAGCCCTTCGCATCGCGCTCGATCGCCGCAAACGTCTGGTACTGGCCGGGGTTATTGAAGAAGTACTGAACGCTCGGCAGGTCGCCCGTCATGACGATGTCGCCCTGTCCGGTGCGGAACGTCTGAAAGGCAGTGGTGCCGGAGGGAAAGACTCGGTAATCGACCTCGAGCCCCTGCTCCTTGAAGTACCCGTGCTGAAGCGCCATCCAGATGGAATCGTTGTTCACCGACGGCTGGCCGAAAAGCGTGAGCTTCTTCAGCGCTTGCGCGTGCAGCCCCGGCGCGAGCGTGAGCAACAGTGCAGCAATGACGGTTCTCATTCCTTCTCCGTTAGGTAAGAGCGACGTAGGACATGTAGCGCGAGAGCATCCGGTCGACCGCGATGCGAAAGAGCCGGTCGAAGACGAAGCCGAGCACGCAGATGGTGAGGAGCGCGACGAAGATGCG
>JBHELS010000059.1:0-15632 GCA_046263015.1 Burkholderiales bacterium
ATAGCCGGGCGCGAGCGCGCCGTCCGGAAGGCCGGGCCAGTAACGGCGGATGGCGGCGTAGAAGCGATCGGCGCGCCGCGGGTCCACGTCGTAGTCGATGCGATCGACCCATTCAACATCGGGACCGAAGCGCGCCTGGCCCGCAAGGTCGAGCGTGACATGCACGCCGAGACCGCCGGGCTCAGGCACCGGATAAACCAGTCGCGAGAACGGCGCGCGGCGCGTGAGCGCATAGTAATTGCCCTTGGCGTAGAGCTCGCGCGGCGCGAGATCGGGCGGATAGCCTTCGATCGATTTCGCCACCGACGGCGCCCGCAGGCCGGCGCTATTCACGAGCACGCCGCAGGCGATGGGATCGGCGCCCTCGACGCGAAGCTCGAAGCCGTCGGCGCACGCCATCGCTCGCCGGAGCCGGCTGCGCAATGCGAGCATGGCGCCCGCGGCCTCGGCATCGCCCAGGTAGGCGAGCATCAGGGCATGGCTGTCGATGATGCCGGTAGACGCGGAATGCAGCGCGCCGAGGCAGAAGAGCTCGGGTTCCAGGCGCGCCACTTCGCTCTTCGCGATCCAGTCGACGTCGGCAACATCGTTTGCATGCGCCCTCGCGCGGATCGCATTCAGCTCGGCGAGCTGCGGCTCGCTCGTTGCGACGATTAGCTTGCCGCAGCGTCGGTGCGGGACGCCATGCGAGGCGCAGTACTCATAGAGCCGGTGCTTTCCTTCGACGCAAGCGCGCGCCTTGAGGGATCCTTTCGGATAGTAGATGCCGGCGTGGATCACCTCGGAGTTGCGCGAGCTCGTGTGCGTGCCGATTGCGTCCTCGGCGTCGAGCACGATCACTTCGCGGCCGGCAAGCGCGAGCTCGCGCGCAATCGCGAGCCCGACAACGCCCGCGCCGACCACGACCGCGTCAACGCGATCCATGGCGAGCGAGGCGCTCGAAGGCGAAGGCGGCGATGCCGGCGAGCGCCGCGGCGCTTGCCATCGGCCGCGGCGTGCCGTCGAAGAGCGCGCCGAGGATCGTGCTCAAGAGCGCACCGGCCGTGAAGCCGATCGCGCCGATGAGCGACGAGGCGCTGCCGGCGGCATGCGGAAAGGGCGAGAGGGCAAGCGCGATGGCGTTCGGCATGACGAGCGCGGTGCCGAAAAGCAAAACGGCAAACGGCACGACGATCGCCGCCCAGTGCGCCGCGCCCGCCCAGGCAAACGCGGCGGCGAGGGCGCCGCCCACGAGCACGAGCCAGCTGCCGCCACGCACCAGCCTTGCCATGCCGAGCGCTACGACCAGCCGGCTCGCGAGCCAGGCGCCGGCGATCTGGCCGAGCATGACGCCGGCGAACATGGCGCCGTAGGCGTCGACCGATACGCCCATGCCGGCGAGCGTGAACGAGGAGCTCGCGACCCAGGCGAGAATCGAGAGCTGGCAGGCGAGCACGACGAGGAGCGGACCGACGAAGCGCCGCTCGGCGAGCATACCCGCAAAGCCGGCAGCGATCGCCATTGGATGCAGCGACTGGCGCTCGGCGGGCGCGGTCTCGCGAAGGCCCGCGAGAACCGCGGCGAGAAGCGCGGCGGCGGCGAGCGCATAGGTCCAGAAAATCGCGCGCCAGCCGCCGGCGGAGGTGAGCAAGGCGCCCGTCATCGGCGCGGCGATCGGCACGATGCTGAAGACGATCATCATGCGCGCGAGCAGGCGCGCGGCCTGCTCCTGGGTGTGAAGATCGCGAACGATCGAGCGCGCCACCACCACGCCGCCCGACATGCCAAGACCCTGCACGAAGCGCGCGGTGGCGAGCGCTGCCACGCTCGGCATGAAAGGCGCCGCCGCGGTCACCGCAAGCATCAAGACGAGCGCCGCGACCAGCACCGGGCGACGCCCATAGCGGTCGGAGAGCGGCCCCCAGCCGAGCTGGCCGAGCGCGAGTCCTAGAAAATAGGTCGTGAGGGTGAGCTGCGCCGCGCTCACCGGCGCCGCGTAAAAGGCCGCGACATCCGGCAGCGCCGGCACGTAGAGGTCCGTCCCCAACGCGGAAAGCGCGATCAATATGCCGAGCAAGATGGTGAGCGCCGCTGAAGTCTCTTTCTTATTCAAGCTAGCATTGGATTCTAATGAACCGGCAAGTCACGCTCGCCAATTGGCGCGAGGCGCCGTACAGCCGCTCGGCCTTTCAGCATGTACGCGGCCTGCTCGCCACCGCGGACGTCGCGCACGTTTCGCGGCGCCCGCGACTTTTCGCCTATGGCATCCACGGCCAGAATCTTTTCGTCCATTGTAAGAACGAGCTGGTGGTCGCCAAGATCTCTTCGCAGGCCATGCCGATCGACGCGGCGCGTATTAGCCTGGCACTTCGCACGGTGTCGCAGATAAGGCGTCTCGCCAGTGGATGAGCGCGGCCGTTGGCAGTTCTGGATCGACCGGGGTGGCACCTTCACCGACATCGTCGCGCGCAAGCCCGACGGGCGCGTCGTGACGCACAAGCTCCTCTCCGAGAACCCCGAGCGCTATCGCGATGCCGCGATCGCCGGCATCCGCGAGCTCCTCGGGGTGCCGGCCGGGGCGGCGATTGCGGGCGAGGAGATCGAGGCGGTGAAGATGGGCACGACGGTCGCCACCAATGCGCTTCTGGAGCGCAAAGGCGAGCGCACCGTGCTCTTCATCACCCGCGGGTTTCGCGATGCTCTTCGCATCGCGTACCAGAACCGGCCGCGCCTCTTCGATCGTCACATCGTCTTGCCCGAAATGCTCTACAGCAAGGTGGTGGAGGTCGAGGAGCGCATCGGCGCGCGCGGCGCGGTGGTCACGCCACTCGATCTGCAACGCGCCAAGGACGATCTGGAAGCGACCTATGCCGAGGGCTATCGCTCGGTGGCCATCGTCTTCATGCACGGTTATCGCTTCAGTCAGCACGAAGAGCGCGTCGCCGAGCTCGCCCGGCAGGCGGGGTTCACGCAAATCTCGGTGTCGCATCGCGTGAGCCCGCTCATGAAACTCGTCGGCCGCGGCGATACGACGGTGGTGGATGCGTATCTCTCGCCGATTCTCGCCCGCTACGTGCAGCAGGTCGCGGCCGAGCTGGACGGGGTGCGGCTTTTCTTCATGCAATCCAATGGCGGCCTTGCAGACGCTCGGCGCTTCCAGGGCAAGGATGCAATCCTTTCGGGACCGGCGGGCGGCATCGTCGGCGCCGCGCGCACCGCAGCGGTGGCCGGCTTCGAGCGCATCATCGGCTTCGACATGGGAGGCACGTCGACCGACGTGTCGCACTATGCGGGAGCGTTCGAACGCGAGTTCGAGACGAGCGTTGCGGGCGTGCGCATGCGCGCCCCCATGATGTCGATCCACACCGTCGCCGCAGGCGGGGGCTCGATCCTGCATTTCGATGGCGCGCGTTACCGCGTCGGCCCGGACTCGGCCGGCGCGAATCCCGGCCCGGCGTGCTACCGGCGCGGCGGGCCGCTCACGGTGACCGATGCCAACGTGATGCTGGGGAAGATCCAGCCCGCGTTTTTCCCGGCGGTGTTCGGCGCGGACGGTGCCGAGGCCCTCGATGCCGAGGCCGTGAGCCGCGAGTTCGAAACGCTCACTCGCACCATCGCCGATGGACGCAGTGCCGAGCAGGTGGCGGAAGGCTACGTGGAGATTGCCGTCGGCAACATGGCGAACGCCATTAAGCACATTTCGGTGCAGCGCGGCCATGACGTGACGCGCTATACGCTCAACTGCTTCGGCGGCGCCGCGGGCCAGCATGCGTGTCTGGTGGCCGACGCGCTCGGCATGACGCGCGTCTTCATCCATCCGTACGCGGGAGTGCTTTCGGCGTACGGCATGGGGCTCGCGGACCAGAGCGTGATGCGCGAGCGCGCGGTGGAGGCGAAGCTTGAGGCCGGCGGCGCGCTCGAGGACGTCGCCGAAGAGCTCGCCATCGCCGCGCGTGAGGAGCTGATAAGGCAAGGTGTGAGCGCCGAGCGCGTCCGCGTCGAGCGTCGGGTGCATGTCAAATATGACGGTACCGATACGGCGCTCGTCGTCACGCTCGGTGCGCGCGACCAGATGGTGGCGCAATTCGAGGCCGCGTATCGCCAGCAGTTCTCTTTCCTGATGCCCAATCGGCCGCTCGTCGCCGAAGCGGTTTCCGTGGAAGCGATCGCATCGGGCGATGCGCCGCAGGAGGCCCCGGCCGCGACGCGCCAGCCAGCGCCGCCGGTCGAGGGCGTTCGCATGTTCACTGGCGGGCGCTGGCACGAAGCGCCGCTTTATCGACGCGAAGCGCTTGCCGCTCGCCAGGAGATCGACGGGCCGGCGATCATCGCAGAAGCGAATGCCACGACGGTGGTCGAGCCGGAGTGGCGCGCGAGCGTCACCGAGCTCGACCATCTGGTGCTCGTGCGCTCGCGACCCCGGAAGGCTACGGTGGCGATCGGCACGGAGGTCGATCCGGTGCGGCTTGAAATATTCAACAACCTCTTCATGTCGATCGCCGAGCAGATGGGCTTGCGCCTGCAGAACACCGCGTACTCGGTGAATATCAAGGAGCGCCTGGACTTTTCTTGCGCCATCTTCGACGCCGAGGGCAATCTGATTGCCAACGCGCCGCACATGCCGGTGCACCTCGGCTCGATGAGCGAGTCGATCAAGACGGTGATCCGCGAAAATCGCGGTCGCATCAAGCCGGGCAACGTATATGTGCTGAATGCGCCCTACAACGGCGGCACGCATCTCCCGGATGTCACGGTCATCACGCCCGTATTCCAGGGTGAGCAAACCCTCTTCTATGTCGGCTCGCGTGGTCATCACGCCGACATCGGCGGCATAACGCCGGGCTCGATGCCGCCCGGCTCGACGGTCGTGGAGGAGGAAGGGGTGCTGATCGACAACTTCCTGCTTGTCGAGGAAGGCCGCTTTCGCGAGCAGGAGACCTTGCGGCTCCTCGCCTCTGGCCGCTACCCGGTACGCAATGTGGAACAGAACATTGCCGATCTGCGCGCCCAGATCGCGGCGAACGAGAAAGGTGTGCAGGAGCTGGGCCGCATGGTGCGGGAGTTCGGCCTTGATGTCGTGCAGGCGTACATGGGCCATGTGCAGGCGAACGCCGAGGAGTCGGTGCGCCGCGTGATCGGCGTCCTAAAGGATGGACGTTTCGAGCTGCCGCTCGATAATGGCGCGCTGCTGCGCGTAAACATCACCATCGGCAGCGACCGGCGAAGCGCTACGCTCGACTTCGCGGGCACCTCGGCGCAGCTCCCGAACAATTTCAACGCTCCTTCGTCGGTCTGCATGGCCGCCGTGCTCTACGTGTTTCGCACGCTGGTGGATGCCGACATTCCGCTCAATTCCGGGTGCCTCAAGCCGCTCAAAGTGCTGATTCCCGAGGGTTGCATGCTGCGGCCGCGCTATCCGGCGGCCGTGGTCGCCGGCAATGTCGAAACGTCGCAGTGCCTGACCGAGCTTCTGTATGGGGCGCTCGCCGTCATGGCGGCCGCGCAAGGAACGATGAACAATTTCACGTTCGGCAACGCGCGTTACCAGTATTACGAGACGGTGGGCGGCGGCTCCGGCGCGGGCCCCGGTTTTCACGGTGCTGACGTCGTACAGACGCACATGACTAATTCCCGCCTCACGGACCCGGAAGTGCTCGAATGGCGCTTTCCCGTGCGCTTGGAGAGCTTCGGCGTCCGCGAGGGCTCCGGCGGCCGCGGTCGCTGGTGCGGCGGCAACGGGGCGGTGCGCCGTATCCGCTTTCTGGAGCCAATGACCGCAGCTATTCTGTCGGGCCATCGCCGGGTCCGGCCCCACGGCATGGCGGGCGGCCTGCCGGGCGAAGCGGGAAAAAATTACGTGATGCGCGTCGATGGTCGACGCGAGGAGCTCGGGCCCTTCGACCAGGCGGAGATGGCGGCAGGAGATATCTTTGTCATTGAGAGCCCCGGCGGCGGGGGCTACGGCGCGCCTCCCTAATATAATGGCGGACCAATAATATGAATCCGACCGCAATTTATTCGAAGTCGGGCAAGGGAGTGCAGGAGGCCTCGGGAAAGACGAGCTTGCTGCAACGGGCAGACCGGACGATCCTCGCGGCCATTGATGGCCGCGCTACGGTTGCCGATGTGGCGCAGAAAGCCGGCAAGCCGTTTGACGCCGCATTCCAAAACCTGATCACGCAGCTCGACAAGAACGGTTTCATCCGCGAAGTCTCCTCGGGGACGCCGGTGGCACCTAAAGCGGGGGCGGCGCCGGCGAAGCCGGCGGCGAAGCCCGGCGGCCGAGCGTCCTCCGATGAAAGTGGCGGCGACCTAGACTTCAGCTCGCTCGGCAAGTCGAAGTCCGCTGCGCGGCCGACGGCTTCGCCGACCCCCTCGCCCATGGAGCAGACCTCGGCACTCGCGAAAGCTCGCGAGGAGGCCGAAGCCAAGGCGCAAGCCGAGCGCGAGCGGCTCAAAGCGGAAGCCGAGGCGAAGGCACGGGCCGAGATCGAAGCGAAGGCGCGCGCCGAGGCCGAGGCGAAGCTCAAGGCCGAGGGATCGAAGGCCAAGGCCGAAGCCGAAGCAAAGGTCCAGGCAGCGCGCGAAGCGGCGGCGCGCGCCGCGGCCGATGCCAAAGCGAGGGCGAAAGCCGAAGCCGAAGCGAAGGCGAAGCTCGAAGCCGAACGCAAGGCCCGGGAAGAGACGGAGCGGCGCCTTGAGGCGGAGCGTAAAGCGCGCGAGGAAGTCGAGCGCAAGGTGCGCGAAGAGGCGGACCGGGCGCGCAAGGAAGCTGAAGCGGAAGCGAAGCGCGAGGCGGAGGAGCTGCGCCAGCGGTTAGAGGAGGAACGCAAGGCGCGCGAAGAGGCCGAGCGCAGGGCGAAGCAGGAAGCGGAGCGTGTGCGCCGCGAGCTCGAGGAAGAGAAGAAGCGCCTCGAGGCCGAGCGCGAGCGCGCGGAAGCCGAGGCGCGCCGCAGGCGCGAGGAGGACGAGGAGCGCCACGCCGAGCAAACGCGCGCCGCGAAGGAGGAAGCCGACCGGGTTCGCCGTGAACTCGAGGAGGAGAAGAAGCGCCTGGAAGCCGAGCGCGCCCAAGCCGAACGCGAGCGCACCGAGGTCGAGGCGCGCCGCCGGCAAGACGCAGAGGAAGAGCGCCGCACCGAGGAAACGCGCGCGGCCAAGGACGCGGATGAGAAACGTCTCGCGGACGAAGAGGCGCTCGCCGAGGCGGCCGCGGCGGCGGTGAAGAGCGTTGCCTCCGATACCCTCCCGACGAAGCCCGCCGCGACGCCGGAGAGCTTCGCCGATTCGCTGCTTGCCGATCTGGAACGCTTTACCAACCGCGAAGAGGAAGATCAAAAGGCGCAAGCCGAGGACGACGCTCGCAAGGCGCGGGAGACGGCCGCGCAGCGCGCGCGCGAGGCCGCCGAGCGCGCGCGCCAAGCGGCTGAACGCCAAGCCAAGGAGAAGGACGAGGCCGAGCGGCGGCGGCGCGCCGACGACGAAGCGCGTCGCACGCGCGAAGACGAAGAGCGCCGCGCCGAGGAAGAAGAGCGCCGTAAGCGCGAAGCGCAGGAAATCCGACGCAAGGCCGAAGCCGCCACCGCCGCCGCAATGGCGAAAGCAGCGAAGAAGGCGCCCAAGGCCGAGGAAGACATTCCGATCGGCGATGACGACCTCGACATGGACGAGGTGAAACGCGAGCAGGCCGCAATCGCGCATGCAAAGCCGGCGGAAAGGAAGCAGCCGCCCGAGAAGCCGCGTCCCGCGGTCGTCGCCCCATCGCGGCCCCGCCGGCCGGTGAAGTGGGGCAAGCCCGTCACCATGACGCTGATCGCGGCTCTCGTGGTCGGGCTCGGCGTTGCGCACGTGATGCCGATCGGCACGGCGGACTACGAGCGGCTTGCCTCTCAGGCGCTCGGCCGTCCGGTGAAGATCGGCTCTGCCAACCTGTGGTTTTTCAGCGGCCTGCCGGAAGTACGCTTCAAGGACGTGCGAGTGGGCGATGCGCGCATCGAGCAGGTCAAGGCATCGGGCTCGCCCTTCGCGCTCTTCAGCGACGTGAAGGATTTCAGCACGATCGAAGTCGACGGCTTGCGCTTACCGCAGGAGGCGATCGGGGAAGCGCTTTTCTCGACCGTTCGGGCTGACAACTTCACGGTGTCGCGCCTGGTCATCAAGAACCTCGAGCTTCCCGGTCCGGCCGCGCTTCCCAAGGGGCTCACGGCCGAGGTGGCGCTCAACGCAAAGGGCGCCATGGCGAGCGCCACCGTGCGCGGGCCCGATGGCCTACTTGCCAAGCTCACCCCGAAGGAGCACACGATCGAGTTCGATGTGCTCGCCGGCGGCTTTACCCTGCCGGTCGCTCCGCGGATCACGCTCAGCCACTTCGTGATGAAGGGCACGGCGACGCCGCGTGGCATGACGATCAACGAATGGGGCGGCGCCATCTTCAATGGCGGGATCTCCGGCCGCGCGAACGTTCGCTGGGGGAGCGGCTGGCAGGTGGACGGCGTCCTCACCGTGCGCAACATCAATGCCGCGGTTTTCGCGCCAGCGCTCCTTTCTTCGGGGAATGGCGAGGGCACCGCCAAGTTCTCGATGAGCGGTTCAGATCCGGCGAGCCTCATGAACGGTAGCAGGCTCGACGGCAACTTCACCGTGAGCAAGGGGACGCTCGGCAGCTTCGATCTTGCGCGCGCCATCCAGTCGGGCGGCAAGCAGGCGAACGGCAGCACCCAATTCGCGGAGATGAACGGCCAGGCGGTCTACGATCGGGGCGCCGTGGCGTTGAGGAATGTGACCATCGGCGCCGGCGCGCTAAACGCGGGTGCGAGCGCCGATATAACGCAGGGCGGCACGCTTTCCGGGCGCATCATCGCCGACATGAAGACCGCTTCGCGTATGCTTTCCGCGACGCTCTTGCTCGGCGGCACGGTGAAGGAGCCTCAGGTCCGCAACTAGTGCCCGAAATTCTCCAGCTCAGGGGGCCGCGTGCCGCCTCCGAGTTCCGCCTCGCCAAGCTCCTCGCTCAGCTAAAGAAGATCGATCCCGCGGTCGGCGCGCTCGGCGTCGAGTTTCGCCATTTCGTCGAGCTCGAAGCGCCGCTCGGCGCGAAGGAGCGCGCGCTTCTCGAGCGCTTACTCGATTACGGCGAGCCCGCGCTCCCGCCCGCGGGCAAACTCTACCTCGTGGTGCCGCGACTCGGGACGCTTTCACCGTGGTCGTCGAAGGCGACCGACATCGCGAGGAATTGCGGCCTTTCCGCAGTCCGACGTATCGAGCGCGGCAGGGCGTACTACGCGAGCTCGGATGCGCCCGACATCGCCATGCCGCTCCATGACCGCATGACCGAGACGGTGCTCTCGTCCTTCGACGACGCGGCGAAGCTCTTCGCCCATGTGCCGGCGCGCGCGCTCGAGTCGGTCCCGATCCGCGCGCTTCGCGACGCGAACGCGCGCCTCGGGCTCGCCCTGAGCGAGGACGAGATCGACTACCTCGAGGGCGCCTACGGCGCGATCGGCCGCGCTCCGACGGATGCCGAGCTGACCATGTTCGCGCAGGCGAATTCGGAGCACTGCCGCCACAAGATCTTCAACGGCGAGTGGATCATCGACGGCGAGCGGCAGCCGCAATCGCTCTTCGCCATGATCCGACACACGCACGCTACGAGCCCTCAAGGCACGGTGCTCGCCTACGCCGACAACGCCGCCATCATGGAGGGCGGCACGGCTGCACGCTTTCATCCACGCGCGGACGGCGTTTACGCGCGGCATGCTGGCGCGACGCACACGGTAATGAAGGTGGAGACGCACAACCATCCGACGGCGATCTCGCCCTTTCCTGGCGCCGCCACCGGCGCGGGCGGCGAGATCCGTGACGAGGGCGCGACCGGCCGCGGCGCCAAACCCAAGGCCGGGCTCGTCGGCTACTCGGTGTCCGCGCTTCGCATCCCCGGCCACGAGCAGCTCTGGGAAGGGTCTTCGTCCGGGAAGCCCGCGCATATCGCCTCGGCGCTCGACATCATGCTCGAAGCGCCGATCGGCGCCGCCGCATTCAATAACGAGTTCGGCCGCCCCAATCTGCTCGGCTATTTCCGAGTCTTCGAAGCGAAAGTCGATGGTGTGCTGCGCGGCTACCACAAGCCGATCATGCTCGCGGGCGGGCTCGGCAATATCGCCGCCATGCACAGCGCAAAGCGCGAGCTCGCGCCGGGGAGCGTGCTCGTCCAGCTCGGTGGTCCCGGGCTTCTCATCGGCATGGGCGGCGGTGCGGCCTCCTCGATGGGTGCCGGCGCGAATGTCGCTGACCTCGACTTTGATTCTGTGCAGCGAGACAACGCCGAAATGCAGCGCCGCGCCCAGGAAGTCATCGATCGCTGCTGGCAAATGGGTGAAGCGAACCCGATTCTGTCGATACACGACGTCGGCGCCGGCGGGCTCTCGAATGCCGTGCCGGAGCTCGTCTGGGCAGCGAAGCGCGGCGCGCGGCTTGAACTGCGTGACATCCCGACCGGCGACAGCGGCATGTCGCCGCGCGAGATCTGGTGTAACGAGGCGCAGGAGCGCTATGTCCTCGCGCTCGCACCGCGCGATCTGCCGACCTTCGAGAGTATTTGCTGGCGCGAGCGCTGCCCGTTCGCCGTGCTCGGCGCCGCGACGAGCGATGGCCATCTCGTCGTCAGCGACCGGCAGTTCGGCGACAAGCCGGTCGATATAGAGCTCGCCGTAATCCTGGGCAAGCCGCCGAAGATGGTGCGCGATGTGCGCCGCGTTAGGCGCAATGGTGCACCCCTCTCATTGGAGAAGGTGACGATTGACGGCGCGGCACATCGCGTGATGCGGCATCCGGCGGTCGCGGCGAAGCACTTCCTCGTCTCGATCGGCGACCGCACGGTCGGCGGCCTCTGTGCGCGTGACCCGTTCGTCGGTCCCTGGCAGGTGCCGGTCGCCGATTGCGCCGCCACGCTCTTCGACTATGACGGCTATGGCGGCGAAGCGATGGCGATCGGTGAGCGCGCGCCGCTCGCCCTCATCGACGCGCCGGCGTCGGGCCGCATGGCGATTGGCGAGGCCATTACGAACATCGCTGCCGCGCGCATCGCCGCTCTTGGCCAGGTCAAGCTCTCGGCAAACTGGATGGCAGCGGCCGGCTTCCCGGGCGAAGACGCGGCGCTCTACGACACGGTGCGCTCGGTCGCAATCGACCTCTGCCCGGCGCTCGGCCTCTCCATTCCTGTCGGCAAGGATTCGCTCTCGATGCAAACGCGCTGGCCGGGCGGCGAGGTGGTCGCGCCGCTCTCGCTCGTCGTCTCCGCCTTCGCGCCGGTGGAGGACGCGCGTGACACCCTGACGCCGGAACTGCGCACGGACGAGGACGACACCGAGCTTCTGCTTATCGATCTCGGGCGCGGCAAGAACCGCCTGGGGGGCTCGATCCTCGCCCAGGCGTATGGCGGCGGTTTCGGCACCGATTGCCCCGACCTCGACGATGCGGCGCTCCTCAAGGGTTTCTTCGCGGCCATCCAGCGTCTGCGGCCGAAGCTCCTCGCCTATCACGACCGCTCGGACGGCGGCCTCTTCGCCACCGTTTGCGAAATGGCGTTCGCCGGCCACTGTGGCGTCACGCTTAACCTCGACCCGCTCACCTTCGACGAATCCGCGGACCACGTCGACGCTTTCAAGCGAAACGCCGATGAGCAGCTCGCGGGCCGCGTCCGGGAGGCGGCGCTCGGCGCGCTCTTTTGCGAGGAGCTCGGGGCGGTCATCCAGACCCGGGCGGTTGAGCGCCCGGAGGTGATGCGCGTGCTGCGCGAAGCGGGGCTCGGACAATGGACCCACGTCATCGGCCAGTTGAACGGCCGCGACGAGATTCGCATCACGAGGAATAATGTCGCGCTCTACCAGAATAAGCGCGACCACGTGCAGCGCGTGTGGGGCGAAACGACCTACCGCATGCAGGCGCTGCGCGACCATCCGCAGTGCGCGCGCGAAGAGTACGACCGCATCATCGATGCCGACGATCGGGGTCTGTCGCTCGATCTCAATTTCACGCCCGAGCCGGTGTCCATTGCAGCACGCGCGCGGCCGCGCGTCGCCATCCTGCGCGAGCAGGGCGTGAACGGTCAGGTGGAAATGGCGGCCGCCTTCGACCGCGCCGGCTTCGAGGCGCTCGACGTGCACATGACCGATCTCCTCGCAGGCCGCCATACGCTCGCCGGGTTCAAGGGCATCGTCGCCGGTGGCGGCTTTTCCTACGGTGACGTGCTCGGAGCCGGACGCGGTTGGGCCGCCGCCATCCTCTACAACGCCCGGGTGCGCGGCGAGTTCGAGGCGTTCTTCGCGCGCAGCGATACCTTCGCGCTCGGCGCCTGTAACGGTTGCCAGATGTTCGCGGCGCTGAAGGACCTCGTGCCCGGCGCCTCGCACTGGCCGCTCTTCGTCAAGAACCGCTCCGAGCAGTTCGAGGCCCGCCTGGTAATGGTCGAAGTGCTCGAGAGCCCGTCGCTCTTCTTTGCCGGCATGGCCGGCAGCCGCATTCCCATCGTCACGGCGCATGGGGAAGGGCGCGCGCAATTCGATGGCGGGTCGCCGCCGCTCGTGTGCATGCGCTACATCGACTCCAAGGGCGAGCCGACCGAGACCTATCCCTACAATCCGAGCGGCACGCCGCAAGGCATTACCGGCCTCACCACGGCCGACGGGCGCTTTACCATCGTCATGCCGCATCCGGAGCGCTGCTTTCGCAGCGTTCAATATTCGTGGCGGCCGCGCGGACTCGGAGAAGATTCGCCCTGGATGCAGATGTTCTACAACGCGCGCCGCTGGGTCGGCTAGGAGATGCCTTCGTGTCGAAGCTAAGGGTCCAGAGTTTCAGCGTCTCGCTCGACGGATTTGCCGCCGGGCCGGATCAAAGCGCCGAGCAACCGCTCGGCGTCAATGGTCCGCAACTGATGGAATGGTTCGTCCACACGCGCGTGTGGCGCGAAATGCACGGCCAGCCGGGCGGCGACACCGGCCGCGACAACGAGGTGGCTGCGCAGGGCTTCAGCGGCATCGGCGCCTGGATCCTCGGACGCAACATGTTCGGCCCGGTACGCGGCCCATGGCCCGATGACAGCTGGAAGGGCTGGTGGGGCGAGGAGCCGCCGTATCACACGCCGGTCTTCGTCCTCACGCATCACGCGCGCATGCCGCTCGAGATGAAAGGCGGCACGGTGTTTCATTTCGTCACCGACGGCATTCACGCGGCGCTCGAGCAGGCGAAAGCGGCGGCGCGCGGCAAGGACGTACGCCTGGGCGGCGGCGCCGCGACGCTGCGCCAGTATCTCGAGGCGCGGCTCATCGATGAGCTGCACCTCGCGCTGCGCCCGGTGCTGCTCGGCGCGGGCGAGGCGCTTTTCGAAGGCGTGGACTGGCGCGCGCTCGGCTACGAATGCACGAAGTTCGTCGGCGGCGAGCGCGCTGCGCATATGTTCTTGCGCCGCCAGCCGCACGCCTGAGGCCGTGCCGATCAGGCCCTTCGTACTCGCCGCCATCGTCCTCGGGGCGTTCGGTATCGTGCTCATTGCGGCCGGATTGGTCGCCCTCTTTCGCTTGCGGGTCACGCGCTTCACTGTGCGCACGCTCCTCGGCCTGCTGCTCGTTTCGCTCGGCGCGCTCGCCGGCGGGATCGCGCTCGGCGTTCAGGGCTACCAGGCCCTGACGCGCGAAGACCTGGCGGCGCGCATCAGCGTACGTCCTTCGGCGCCGCAGCAGTTCAGCGCCACTGTCCACTACGCCGATGGCCGCAGCCGCACGTTCGATCTGGCGGGTGACGAAATGTATGTCGACGCGCATATCCTGAAATGGAAGCCGATCGCCAATCTCGTCGGCCTGCATACGGCCTATGAGCTCGACCGCATCGCCGGCCGTTACCAGGAGCTTGCGCAGGAGCGAAGTGCGCCGCGCACCGTATACCTATTGCGCGACGAGCGGCCAGTGGAACTCTTTCACCTGCGCCAGCGCTATCCGTTCCTCGCGCCCCTTTATGATGCGGAGTACGGCTCGGGCACCTTCGTGCAAGTAAAAGAGCCGCGTGAGCTCGAAGTACGCGTCTCAACCACTGGCTTACTCTTGCGCGAAGCAAAGTAGCGCGCCGCGCGTTGCAAACGGCTAACCTGCGATAAACGCACTCTCGAGGAGACGCGATGAGCATTCTGCGGCACGATTCGAGCACCATTCTTTCCCAGGCGGTCGAGCACGCGAACACCATTTATCTCGCGGGCATCGTGGCGAAGGATCTCTCAAAGGACGTCAAGGGCCAGACCCAGGAAGTGCTGGACGAGATCGACCGGCTGCTCGGCAAATGCGGGTCGCACAAAACCAAGGTCCTGCAGGCGCAAATCTGGGTCACCGACATCCGTAACCGCGCGCCGATGAACGAGGTGTGGACGGCCTGGACGGACGCGAAGAACCTGCCGGCGCGTGCTTGCGTGGAGGCGAAGCTCGCCGACCCGCGGGCGCTCGTCGAGATCATGGTGATCGCCGCCAAATAGCGGGTCGCGCTGCTCGCGCGACGAGCTTTGCAAAGCTTGGGAAAAACTGCGGCGGGCGCGAAGAAACCGCGGGCTTGCTTTCAATGTTTCAATCTCTCCCTCTAGCCACGCGGCGCCGGTCTTTCTATCGTCGCCGGCATGAAATCTCCCGCGGTGCTGCTCATCGGTAAAACGCGCGACGAGGCGACGCTCGCCTCCGCTGCGCTCTACTGCGCCGGCGCGCGCATCGTCACTGCCAGGCCCGACCTCGCACTCCTCGTCGAGGCGAAAGCGACCTCGCACATGCCCAAGCACTTGTTTGTGCCGCTCGTCGCCATCGTGCCTCGCGGCGAGAAGCGCAAAGTCCTGAACGCCGGCGCCGACGCCGCTTACGCGCGCCCGCGGCATTGGAAAGCGTACGCGCGGCTGGTCGAGCGCGTGCTTGCCGAATGGACAATTACTCGAAGAGGCGCACGGCCGCGTCGAGCCCGCAGTAGCTGATCGCGCAGCTCGCCTGCGCGCGCACCACCGGCTTCGCGTGGAATGCCACCGACACTCCCGCGAGCGCCATCATCCGCAAATCGTTGGCACCATCGCCGATCGCCACGGTTTGCTCGCGCGACGCACCGAGGTCTTTCATCACCGCCGCGAATTTCCGCGCCTTCGCCTCGGCATCGACCACATCCCCTAGCAACTGGCCGGTGAGCCTGCCGTTCGCCACCTCCAGCCGGTTCGAAATGGTGTCGTCGATGCCAAGCCGCGCTTTTAGCCGCTCGGTGAAAAAGGTGAATCCGCCGGACACAAGTAGGAGCCTCACACCGTGGCGCTTGCATGCGGCGATCAGCTCCTCGGCGCCCGCGGTGAGCTTCAGCCGCTGTTCGTAAACGTCCGCCAGCGCCTTCTCCGGCAGGCCGGCGAGGAGCGACACGCGCTTTCGCAGGCTCTGCGGATAATCGAGCTCGCCGCGCATCGCCTGCGCGGTAATCGCGGCGATCTCGCTCTTGCGGCCGGCGAGATCGCCGAGCTCGTCGATGCATTCGATTGTGATCAGCGTCGAATCCATGTCCATGGCGAGCAGCCTCAGGTCGGCGAAGCGCCGGCCTTCGGCGATGAATGCGAAGTCGATCCGCTCACGTTCGCAATAGGGGGCAATCGCATC
>JBHELS010000060.1:0-6718 GCA_046263015.1 Burkholderiales bacterium
ATGAGCGGGAGGACCTCTAGCTCTGCGAGCGCGATGTGCTCGTTCAGCTTATGGATGCTCGTATTCACCGGCCCGATCTCGATCACCTCGGGACAGATATCGATGATGAAGCGCGCATCCGAGGTGCCGCCCGTCGTCGAGAGCTCTCCGGCGCAGCCGCTGTGACGCTTGGCCACCTCGAGTACCGTTTGCGCGAGGCGACCGCGCTTACTGAGAAAAGGCTTGGCCCCCAGCGTCCATTCGATCGCGTAGTCGAGGCCGTGCTTCGCGAGGATGGCCTCGACGCGCTGGCGAAGCGTCGCCTCGCTACTTTCCGTCGAGAAGCGGAAATTGAAATCGAGCACCACGCTCCCGGGCACCACGTTGCCTACGCCCGTGCCAGCGTGGATGTTCGACACCTGGAAGCTGGTCGGCGGAAAGCTCTCGTTTCCCTTGTCCCAGGGCGTGCGCGCGAGCTCGGCGAGCGCCGGCGCGAGGAGATGGATGGGGTTCTTTACCAGGTGCGGGTACGCCACATGCCCTTGCACGCCGCGTACCGTGAGCCGGCCTGAAAGCGAGCCGCGGCGGCCGATCTTCAGCATGTCGCCCAGCATGTCGACGGAGCTCGGCTCGCCGACGATGCAGTAGTCGATGAGCTCGTTGCGCTCCTTTAGCCGCCCGACGACACGTACCGTGCCGTCGACTGCGGGACCTTCCTCGTCGGAGGTGATGAGCAGCGCTATCGAGCCCGAGTGGTTGGGTCGCTCGGCCACGAAGCGCTCGGCAGCGACGACGAAAGCCGCGATCGAGGATTTCATGTCGGCCGCGCCGCGGCCGAAGAGCTTTCCCTCGCGGATCGTCGGCACGAACGGATCCGAATGCCATTCGCTCAAGGGGCCGGTCGGCACCACATCGGTATGGCCGGCGAAGCAGACCACCGGATGCGCGCTGCCGCGGCGCGCCCAGAGGTTACTGACTTCGCCGAAGGGCAACGACTCGCAGCGGAAGCCGGCGCGCTCGAGTCGTCGTGCGAGGAGCTCCTGGCAGCCGCCATCCTGCGGGGTGAGGGATTTGCGAGCGATAAGCTCGCGCGCGAGCTCGAGCGCCGCCGCGCCCGAAGCGTCAGGCATTCATGTCGATTTTGAAATCGTTGAACGAAGCGCCGCCGCCCGAGAGGAGGCCGGTCTTGTCCGGGCTCGCCGAGGGCTCCGCCGCGGGCGCGCTCGGCGCGGCCGGCCGCTGCTGGCCGCTGATCTCGCCGGCGGTCGCCTGGTTGATGAGCCAGAGCATGTTGCTCGCGGAATCGGCGTTCGCGAGCGCCTCATCCTGCGTGATCTTCCCCTGCATGAAGAGCTGGAAGAGGGCCTGCTCGAACGTCTGCGAGCCCGGCGCCATGCTTTTCTCGAGCGCCTCCTTGATCTCGCCGATCTCGCCTTTCTCGATAAGCTCGGCGATGTGGCGGGTGTTGAGCATTACTTCCACGGCGGCCACCCGCGCGCCGGTTTTCGTGCGCACGAGCCGCTGCGACACCACCGCCTGCAGCCCGGCCGCGAGGTCGATGAGGAGCGCCGCGCGGTTCTCGAGCGGATAGAAGTTGATGATGCGGTTCATGGCGTGGTAGCTGTTGTTCGCATGCAAGGTCGCAAGGCAAAGGTGGCCCGACTGCGCATACGCGAGTGCCATCGACATGGTCGGCTTGTCCCGGATCTCGCCGATCAGGATGCAATCGGGCGCCTGTCGCAGGGCGTTCTTCAACGCGATCTCGAAGGCTTTGGTATCGGTGCCGACCTCGCGCTGGTTCACGATCGACTTCTTGCTCTGGAAGATGAACTCGACCGGATCTTCGAGCGTCAGGATATGGCCCGACATGCGGCCATTACGGTAGTCGAGCATCGACGCGAGCGAGGTCGACTTGCCGGCTCCGGCCGCTCCGACCATGAGAATCAGCCCGCGCTTTTGCATGATCACTTCCTTCAGCACCTCCGGAAGGCCGAGCGTGTCGAGCGCCGGGACGCTGTTGGGAATGTGTCGCACCACCACCGCGGGCGAGCCCTTCTGGCGGAAAGCGCTGATGCGGAACGTGCCGACGCCGTCGAGCGCGTAAGCGGTGTTCAGCTCCATCTCCTGCTCGTATTCCTTGATCTGGCGCTCGTTCAGGACCTCGTAGAGGAGCTGGTTCACCGTCTCGGCGGTCATGACCGTCTGGTTCACCGGCATCGCCATGCCCTGGAGCTTGATATTGATCGGCGCACCCACCGAAATGAAGATGTCGGAGGCTTTCTTATCGGCCATCACGCGAAAGAGCCGCTTCATCGCAGACATGGTTCCCCCTGAACCCTGAGTAGCGCTAGTTTAATCTCCTCGCAGTAATTCGTTCAGGCTGGTCTTGGCACGCGTCTTGGCGTCGACGGTTTTCACAATTACTGCACAGTAAAGTTGGCATTTGCCGTCGCCGGAAGGAAGCGTGCCGGGTACGACGACCGATCCCGCCGGCACGCGGCCATAGAGGACTTTGCCGCTCGCGCGGTCGTAGATCCGCGTGCTCTGTCCGAGGAACACGCCCATCGAAAGCACGCTGTTCTCCTCGACGATCACGCCCTCGACCACCTCGGAGCGCGCACCGATGAAGCAGTTGTCCTCGATGATCACCGGGTTTGCCTGGATCGGCTCGAGCACGCCGCCGATGCCGACGCCGCCCGAGAGGTGCACGTTCTTGCCGATCTGCGCGCACGATCCGACCGTCGCCCAAGTGTCCACCATCGTGCCTTCGTCGACGTAGGCGCCGATGTTCACGTAGGAGGGCATGAGCACCGCGTTCCTCGCAATGTAAGCACCGCGGCGCACCATCGCCGGCGGCACGACGCGAAAGCCCGCCGACGCGAAGTCGAAGCCGGGGCCGAACTTCGGCGCCACCTTGTCGTAGTAGCGAGTGCCGGCGCCCTCGATCGCCCGGTTATCTTCCAGCCGGAAGGAGAGGAGCACCGCCTTTTTCAGCCACTGATGCGTGATCCAGTCGCCGCCCCTTTTTTCTGCAACGCGCAGCTGCCCTGCGTCGAGTCCCGCGATCGCTTCCTCGACGGCGTCGCGTAAATCGCGTGAGGCGCTCCGGGGCGTGATGGAGCCGCGCGTTTCCCAGGTGGCTTCGATCGTGTCCTGTGCGCTCATAAAGCAGCGCCGAAGCGGGCGATCCGCTCCATCGCCTCCACGCATTCCTCGAGCGGCGGCACGAGCGCGATGCGCACATGGTTGGCGCCGGGGTTGGTGCCGCGCACGTCGCGCGCGAGAAAGCTTCCGGGGAGCACGAGCACATTGTATTGAGCGTGCAGCCGCCGCGCGAATTCCGCGTCGTCGATCGCCGTTTGCATCCAAAGATAGAAGCCGCCCTGCGGCATCTCGCACTCGAGGGGCGAGCGCACGAGCGGCAGCACGGCCGCGAACTTCTCGGCATAGAGGCGCCGGTTTTCTGCCACGTGCGCTTCGTCCTTCCAAGCGGCAATGGAGGCCGCCTGCACGGCGAGGCTCATGGCCGACCCATGGTAGGTGCGATAGAGCAGAAATTTCTTGATCAGCTCGGCGTCGCCGGCGACGAACCCCGAGCGCAGGCCCGGGGCGTTCGAGCGCTTCGAAAGGCTCGAGAAGACGATAAGCCGCCGGTAGTCGCGACCGAGCTCACGAGCCGCCTCGAGCGCTCCGAGGGGCGGGCGGTCGAAGTAGATCTCGGAGTAGCACTCGTCGGAGGCGATCACGAAGCCGTGGCGCTCGGAAAGCTCGAAGAGCGAGCGCCATTCGTCGAGCGGCATGACGCGCCCGCTCGGGTTGGCCGGCGAGCAGGCGTAGACGAGCTGCACGCCCTCCCAGCGCTCGGGCGCGCCGTAGATCGGCGTTGCGCCGGCGAGCAAGGCGGCGCCCTCATAGATCTGATAGAAGGGATTGGGACAGACGACGCGCGCATCGCGAGTGGCATCGACGGCGGTCTGCGCGAAGGCGAAAAGCGCCTCGCGCGAGCCGTTGATCGGCAGCACCTCGGTGGCCGGGTCGGGGGCCGGGATGCCGTAGCGGCGGGCAAGCCAGTCGGCGATCGCCTGGCGAAGCTCGGGCGTCCCTGCGGTGAGCGGGTAGGCCGCGAGGCCGTCGAGCGCGCCGGCGAGCGCGTCCTTTACGAGCTGCGGCGTCGGATGCTTCGGCTCACCGATCTGCAGGTTGATCGGCGAAAGCGCCGCAGGCGGCGCGTTTCCGGCGACGAGCGCGCGCAGCTTCTCGAACGGGTAGGGCTGGAGCTTGGCGAGGAGCGGGTTCACATCGGCCGCCTCAATCCGGCATGGCGCCGCGCCAGCCTTTCCTGCGATGCTCGGCGATGACGTGGGTGGTGATGCCGCCGCGCACGTTGAAGCGCGCTTCGAGGCGCATGAGGCGCGGCGCGATCGCCCGCACCAAATCGTCGAGGATGCGGTTCGTCACCGCTTCGTGGAAGGCGCCCTCGTCGCGATACGACCAGACATAGAGCTTGAGCGATTTCAGCTCGACGCAGAGCTTGTCGGGCACGTAGTCGAGCAGGAGCGTAGCGAAATCCGGCTGGCCCGTCATCGGACAGACGCAGGTGAATTCCGGAATCTCCATGTGGATCCGGTAATCGCGCTCGCGCGCCGGATTGGGGAATGTCTCCAGCTTCCTGCTGGGACGAGAGGGCACGGGCTCGGAAAAAACGCCGGAAAAAAAACGCGCAGATGTTATCATTTTCACAAATGCGTCTAACTCAAATAAAGCTGTCTGGTTTTAAGTCCTTCGTAGATCCCACAACGATTCATGTGCCTGGCCAGCGAGTCGGCGTCGTCGGCCCGAACGGCTGCGGCAAGTCGAACGTCATGGACGCGGTCCGCTGGGTGCTGGGCGAGACGCGCGCCTCCGCCTTGCGCGGCGACTCGATGCAGGACGTCATCTTCAACGGCTCGGTGAACCGCGCGCCCCTCGCGCGCGCCGCGGTCGAGCTCACTTTCGACAATTCGCTCGGCCGGGCCGCCGGCCAGTGGTCGCAGTACGCGGAGCTCGCGGTGAAGCGGGTCCTGCAGCGCGACGGCGAATCGAACTACTACATCAACGGCACGCACGTTCGCCGGCGCGACATCACCGACATGTTTCTCGGCACGGGCCTCGGGCCTCGCGCCTACGCGATCATCGAGCAGGGCATGATCTCCCGGGTGATCGAGGCAAAGCCCGAAGAGCTGCGCGTCTTCCTCGAGGAGGCGGCGGGCATCTCGAAGTACAAGGAGCGGCGCAAGGAGACCGAGACGCGCCTTGGCGATACGCGCGAGAACCTGGCGCGCATCACCGATATCCGCACCGAGCTCGGCGCGCAAATCGAGAAGCTCGACGCCCAGGCCGAGGTCGCCACCCGCTATCAGGCGCTCAAGCAGGATCTCGAGCTGAAGCAACATCTCCTCTGGTACGTGCGTCGGCGCGACGCGGCGGCGGAGCGCGAACGGCACTCGGGCGAGCTAGCGCGGCTCGTGAACGAGCTCGAGGCCGAAAACGCCCAGTCGCGCTCTCTCGAAGCGCGCCTCGAGCACGCTCGCGCCACGCACTACCAGGCGGGCGATGCCATGAACGCGGCGCAGGCCGCTCTTTACGCGGCGAACGCCGAAGTGGCCCGCCACGAATCGGAGCTGCGCCACGCCGAGGAGACCCGCGCGCGCCTTGAGAAGCAGCAGAGCGAGCGCCGCAGCCAGCTCGGTGCCTGGCGCGAGCAACGCTCGCAGCTCACGCAGGCGCTCCATATGTGGGCGACCCGCTCGACGGCCGCGCGGGAGCGCGTGGCGGCGGCGAAGTCCCGGCTCGAACAGGAGTCGGCGGCGCTGCCGCAGGCCGACGCGGCGTTCCGCGCCGCCCAGGAGCGCCTGAACGAGGCGCGTGGCGAGCTGATCCAGGCCGAGAGCCGCCTGCAGCTCGAAGAGGCCAACCGCACGCATTTGCAGCGCGCCGCCGAAGCGCTCGGCCAGCGCCGTGATCGCCTACAGTCGGAGCTCGAGGCTCTTTCGGAACCCGACGCCGCGGTGCTCGCCGAGACGCGGCGGCGCGTCGGCGAGATCGAGACGGCGCTGCGCGAAGCGCAGTCGAGATGCGACGCGCTGGAGGCCGAGTGCGCGTCGCTCCAGGCGCTAAGCGCCCAGGCGGCAGACGCGCTCGGCGCCGCCGAGCGCGAGCACGCCGCGGCGCAGGCGCAGCTTGCCACCCTGCGCCAGATACAGGCCGAGACCGAAAACAATGTGCCGCTCCTCGAATGGCTCGAGCGCCACGGGCTTGGCTCCGCCGAGCGCCTCTGGCAGAAGCTGCGCATCGATGCCGGCTGGGAAACCGCGGTCGAGGCGGTGCTGCGAGAGCGCCTGCACGCCCTGCAGGCCCACGAGATCGACCGCGTGCTTGGCGAGCGTCCGCCGGCCAAGGCAAGCGTGTTCCTGGCTGCGGCGCCGCTCGCAGAGTCACCCCAGGCCGGCGTACCGCTTGCGACGAAAGTGCATGTGCTCGACGAGGCGATCGGCGGCGCGCTCGCCGATTGGCTCGCCGGCGTGTTCGTGGTCGAGGGGACGCCCGACGCGGCAAGCCGCGCGCAATTGCCGCCCGGCGCCGTGCTCGTCAATCGCGAGGGCGACCAATTTACCCGCCATACGGCGAGCTATCACGCGCCGGACGCGGCCGATGCGGGGCTTCTCGCGCGGCAGGCCGAGATCGAGGCGTTGGCTGGCCG
>JBHELS010000061.1:0-5035 GCA_046263015.1 Burkholderiales bacterium
GCGACGGAGAGACCGGTGTCGCCGAGGCCGAGCACGAGGACGCGCCGGCCGGCGAGTGCCAATGGCTCCGGCCGCGGCAACAGGCGAAACGGGCTCTCGCGCATCATCGGAGCTTCAGCGTCGAGAGGCCGAAGAGCACGAGCATCATGGTGATGATCCAGAAGCGCACCACCACCTGGCTCTCCTTCCAGCCTTCGAGCTCGTAGTGATGATGAAGCGGCGCCATGCGGAAGACGCGCTTGCCACCGCTCCACTTGAAGTAAAGGACCTGGATCATCACGGAGAGCGTCTCGGCGACGAACACGCCGCCCATGATGAAAAGCACGATCTCCTGGCGCACGATCACCGCCACCGTGCCGAGCGCCGCGCCGAGCGCGAGCGCGCCGACATCGCCCATGAAGACTTCGGCGGGGTAGGCGTTGAACCAGAGAAAGCCGAGCCCGGCGCCGGCGAGCGCGCCGCAGATCACCGCGAGCTCGCCCGCGCCCGGGATGTAGGGCAGGCCGAGATACTTGGAGAAGACGGCGTGGCCGGCGACGTAGGCGAAGATGCCAAGCGCGCTGCCGACGAGCACGGTCGGCATGATCGCGAGGCCGTCCAGCCCGTCGGTGAGGTTGACCGCGTTCGACGTGCCGACGATGACGAAGAAGGTGAGAACGATGAAGCCGATCGCCCCGAGCGGATAGGCGACGAACTTGAAAAACGGCACGATCAGCTGATTGAGCGGCGGCATCGATTGCGATAGCCACGCGAGGTAGCAGGCCGCGGCGAGGCCGATCAGCGCCTGCCAGAAGAATTTCGCACGCGGCGAAAGCCCCTTGGGATTGCGGTGCACCACCTTGCGGTAGTCGTCGATCCAGCCGATCGAGCCGAAGGCGAGCGTGACGAGAAGAACCACCCACAGGAACTTGTTCGAGAGATCGCCCCAGAGAAGCGTCGTGACGCAGATCGACACGAGGATCAGCGCCCCGCCCATGGTCGGCGTTCCGGCTTTGGTGAGATGCGAGCGCGGCCCGTCGTCGCGCACCGCCTGGCCGATCTTGTAGGCGGTGAGCTTGCGGATCATGTAGGGGCCGAGGACGAGCGAGACCGCGAGCGCGGTGAGGCAGGCAAGCACCGCACGCAACGTGATGTAGTTGAAGACGTTGAAGACGCGGACATCTTTCGCAAGCCACTGCGCGATCTCGAGGAGCATCAGTGCGCTCCTTCGGTGGCGCCGGTGAGCGCCGTGACGACGCGCTCCATACGCATGAAGCGCGAGCCTTTGACGAGCACGGTGCGCGCATCGAGCGCGGCGAGGAGCGCCGGCACGTCCTTGAAGTGCTGCGCGCCTTTGCCGAACGCGGCCACGGCGTGCGCTGCCGCGTCCCCAAGGGCGAGGAGCTGGCTGATGCCGCGGCCGCGTGCATAGGCGCCGATCTCGCGATGAAATTCCGGCCCTCGCGGGCCTACCTCGCCCATGTCGCCCAGGACGAGCGCGGTCGGCGAGTCGCAGGAGGCGAGGACGTCGATCGCGGCGCGCACGGAGTCGGGATTCGCGTTGTAGCTGTCATCGATCACCGTGACGCCGCCGTGGCCCGCTTTCACCTGCAGGCGGCCGGTATATGGACGGAATGCGCTGAGGCCGGCGGCGATCGTAGCCGCGTCGATCCGGGCGGCGTGCGCGCACGCGGCCGCGGCGAGCGCGTTACGCACGTTGTGCAGTCCGGGAATGGAGAGCGTGGCGCTCGCTTCGCCCTTCGGCGTGTGGAGCTCAAGCTCGCTCGACAGGCCTTTCAGCACGTAACCGCCGCGCACCATCGCGCGCTCGAGTCCGAAATCGACCACCGGCCGCCCCGCGGCACGCTGGCGGAAGTACGCCGCTTGGGCGTCGTCGGCGTTGACGACCGCCGTGCCGTCGGGGGGAAGTCCGTCGTAGACGCTCGCATTTTCGGCGGCGACTTCCTCAACGCTGCCCATGAACTCGAGATGCTCGCGCTGCGCGTTGTTGACGAGGGCGATGGTCGGCGCGGCGAGCGACGCGAGGTAAGCGATTTCACCGCGATGATTCATGCCGAGCTCGATCGCGCAGCAGCGATGCTCGGCTCGCAGGCGCAGGAGCGTAAGCGGCACGCCGATGTCGTTATTCAGGTTGCCGGGCGTCGCTAGGACGCGCGCCTCGCCCGCGTGCTGGCGCAGCACCGCGGCGATCATCTCCTTCACCGTCGTTTTGCCGTTCGAGCCGGTGATGGCGATGAGTGCGGGCGAGAAGCGCGCGCGCCAGCTGCGGGCAAGCTCGCCGAGCGCGCGCCTGGTGTCCGTGACCACGAGCACGGGCAGCGGATAAGGGCCCTGGTAGTCGCGATCGACCATGGCAGCGGCTGCACCGCGCGCGCGAGCGGCGGCGAGGAATTCATGGCCGTCGAAGCGCTCGCCGCGAAGCGCGATGAAGAGCTCGCCCTGCCCGACCGAGCGGCTGTCGCTCGAGACGCCCAAAAAGCGCACGTCGCTGCCGCTCGTGCGCGCGCCCACCGCGGCCGCGGCCTCGCCGAGCGTCATCATCGCGCCGCCCTCCGCGCGAGCGCCGCGCGGGCGACCGCCTGATCGGAAAACGCAAGCCGCTTGCCGGCGATCTCCTGATAGTTCTCGTGGCCCTTGCCGGCGACGAGCACCACGTCCTCGGGCGCCGCCTCGAGCACCGCGCGCTCGATGGCACGCGCGCGATCGGGCTCCTCGGCCGCGCGCGAGCGCATGCCCGCGGCGATCGCCGCGATGATCGCGAGCGGGTCTTCGCTGCGCGGATTGTCGGAGGTGATGAGGACGCGATCCGCGAGCCGCTCGGCCACTTCGCCCATGCGCGGTCGCTTCGCCGGGTCGCGATCGCCGCCTGCGCCAAAGACCACCGAGAGCCGGCCGCCGCGGCTGCGTGCCAGCGGCGCGAGGGCGCCCAGCACCTTCTCGAGCGCGTCGGGCGTATGCGCGTAGTCGACGATGACGAGCGGCCGCTCGGCGATCGTCTCCATGCGGCCCGGGACGTCGGGCAGCGCGGCGACGAGGCGCACCGCCTCGGTGAAATCGACGCCATAGGCGAGCAATGCGCCAAGGACGCCGAGCGCATTCGAGCGGTTGAAGCGGCCGACCTGGCGCGTGGCAAAGACCGCGCGGCCCCGTGAGCCGACGACTTCATTTCCCTCGAGGGCGACAAATTCGTCCACGGGCGCCGGCGCTTCGCAGTGCTCGAGGCTGAAGCCGATGCTGTGCACGCGGCCGGCAATCCGTGCGGCGAGCACGCGGCCGAAGTCGTCGTCGAGGTTGAGCACCACGTGCTGCAAGCCCGGCATCGCGAAGAGCTCGGCCTTCGCCTCGCCGTAGGCCTGCATGGAGCCGTGGTAATCGAGGTGGTCGTGCGAGAGATTGGTAAAGACGGCGCAGGCGAAGCGAACGCCGTTCACGCGGCCTTGCACGAGACCGTGCGAGGAGACCTCCATGGCGATGACAGCGGCGCCGGCCGAGCGCAGGTCCTTCAGCGTCGCCTGGAGCTCGAGCGCATCCGGCGTCGTATTGCCGAGATCGCGAAGCGAGCCGGGAAAGCCGCTGCCAAGCGTGCCGATGACGCCGGCGTGCACGCCGCTCGCTTCGAGCGCGGCGGCGATCCAGTGGCTCGAGGAGGTCTTGCCGTTGGTGCCGGTGACGCCGCATACCCAGAGCGATTGCGATGGCTCGCCATAGAAGCGCCCGGCAAGGACGCCCGCCTGCCGCTTCAGCCCGTGCACCGCGACATTCGGCACGCGGCAGGCGCTCGGCCATTCGAAGTTCTCGGCTTCCCAAAGCACCGCCGACGCGCCGCGCGAGACCGCCTTTTCTATAAACCTGCGCCCATCCGCCTTCTCGCCGGGATAGGCGAAGAACGCGGTTCCCGGGGCGCAACGACGGCTGTCGGCGCTCAGGCGCTCGATCACCACGCCCTCGGCGGCAAGTCGTTCGAAGGGTCCCATGGCTTGCTCACGTACTTTCCCGCGAAGCCTCCGCGGGTGCGAGCGGCGCGAGCGGCGCATCGTGCGGCACCTCGAGGAGACGCAGCGCCGCCTGCATGACCTCCGCGAAGACCGGCGCTGCGACCGTGCCGCCGTAGTACTCGCCGGAAGGCTCGTCGATCATCACCGCGATGATCAGCCGCGGCGACGATGCCGGTGCGAAACCCACGAACGAGGAAAGGTACTTGTCCGCGGCGTAGCCGCCGTTTTCCTGCTTGTGCGCGGTTCCGGTTTTGCCGGCGACGCGCCAGCCGACGATGCGCGCGCGCGGGCCGGTGCCGCCCGGCTCGACCGCCGCTTCGAGCATGGCGCGGAGCGAGCGCGCCGTCGCCACGGAAATCAGCTTCTCGCCGCTCGCGGGCTTCTCGGTTCTGACCAATGTCAGCGGCAGGAGCTCGCCGTCGGTCGCAAAGATGGTGTAGGCGCGGGCAAGCTGGAACAGGCTGAGCGAGATGCCGTGCCCGTAGGCCATCGTCGCCTGCTCGATCGGCTTCCAGCTCTCATAGGGGCGCAGGCGTCCGGCGGCCGCGCCGGGAAACGGCACCTCCGGGATGGTGCCGAAGCCAAGCCGCCGATAAAAATCCCAGAGCGCCTCGCGAGGGAGTGCGAGCGCAAGCTTTGCCGCGCCGACGTTGGAGGATTTCTGCAGCACCTGCGTCACGGTGAGCGCGGCCGCCGGATGAACGTCCCGGATGGTGTGGTGGCCAATCGTGAAGCGCCCCGGCGCGGTCGCAATCATGCTCGTCGGGCTCACCTTGCCGGTCTCGAGCGCGAGCGCGATCGTGAACGGCTTGAGGGTCGAGCCCGGCTCGAAGAGATCGGTGATCACCCGGTTCCTGAGCTGCGCGCCGGTCAGGCGGGCGCGGTTATTGGGATTGAACGAGGGAACGTTGGCGAGCGCGAGCACTTCGCCGGTGCGCACGTCGAGGGCAAGGAGCGCGCCCGCTCTTGCGCGATGGCGTTCGACCGCCGCGGTGAGCGCGCTGTAGGCAAAGCTCTGGATCTTCGCATCGATCGACAGC
>JBHELS010000062.1:0-2951 GCA_046263015.1 Burkholderiales bacterium
TCTGCCGGGCAGTGGACACGCTCGTGCCGGTGACGCAGAAGCACCAGATCGAAGGCCTCGTGAAGGCGGGCCGGCGCTGAACAAGGATGTCCTTGCGCTGATTCTCGGCGGCGGGCAGGGGACGCGGCTCTTCCCGCTCACGCAACGGCGCTCCAAGCCCGCCGTGCCGATCGGCGGGAAGTACCGCCTGATCGATATCCCGATCAGCAATTGCCTGCACGCCGACATCCGGCGGATCTTCGTGCTGACGCAATTCAATTCTGCGTCGCTCAACCGCCATGTGGCGCACGCGTACCGCATGGACGCGTTCGACCCCGGGTTCGTCGAAATCCTCGCTGCCGAGCAGACGCCGGACAACCCGAACTGGTTTCAGGGCACCGCCGACGCGGTGCGCCAGGCGGCGCGGCACTTCGAGCACTACGACGCGAAGTGCTATCTCATCCTCGCGGGCGACCATCTCTATCGAATGGACTACGACGCGCTGGTGCAAGCGCACCTCGCGCATGACGCGGACATCACCATTGCGGCGCAACCGGTGAGCGCGGCGGACGCCTCGCACATGGGCATCCTGAAGTTCGATACGAGCGGGCGCATCGTCGGCTTCAATGAGAAGCCGAGGGCGGAGTTCCTCGGCGACATGGGTCGCAGCATCCCGGCGGGATCCACGTTCGCCGAGGCAAGCGCCGCGAAGCCGTTCGTTGCGTCGCTCGGCATCTATGTCTTTTCGCGCAAGGTGCTTTTCGATGTGCTCGGTGGAGAGGCCAAGGACTTTGGCCGCGACGTGCTTCCGACCGCGCTCGGGCGCTATCGCGTCACCGCCTACCTGCACGAGGGCTACTGGGCCGATGTGGGCACCATCGCTTCCTTTTACGAAGCGAACATCATGCTCACCAGGCCGGGCGCGCCCTTCGACTTCCACCATCCGCAGCGCCCGATCTATACCGACGCGCGCGTCCTGCCCGCCGCGCATTTCAGCGACTGCCCCGTGCGCAACACCATCCTCGCCGAGGGCTGCTACCTCGATGCTTGCAGCATCGAAGACTCGGTGATCGGCATCCGCACCAAGGTGCGTAGCGGCGCGAGGATTCGCCGTTCCGTCCTTTTGGGCGCCGATTTCTACGACGACGACCTCGGCCTTGGTAAAGACGTGGTCCTCGATCGGGTCATCGTTGACAAGAATGCGCGTATCGGCGACGGTGCTCGGCTCGTCAACGAGAAGGGCGTGCGCGAGGCGGACGGCGACGGCTACTACATCCGCGACGGCATCATCGTCGTGCCGAAGGAGGGCGTTATCCGGCCGGGTCTTGTGGTGTGAGCCTGAGCTCCGTAGTCAAATCCCACGGGCTAACAGCCGCCTGCATTGAGCGCAATACGGCTTAAAATCCGCCGCTCCCCATCACTCCTTAGCTCAGGGCAGCGAATGTTCGGCAGTTGTTCGGCGACCTTGCACACGCAGTCGGAAAAGCTCCACGGCAAACTGACGTAGCGATGGCGGTCAACCTGCCGCCACCCGATCCCGCCACTCTGCACCCCGTCGCCGGCGTCGAGCTCGGCGTCGCCATGGCGGGCGTGCGCAAGGCGAACCGCAAGGATCTGCTGGTGATGCGCTTCGGCGCGTCGACGCGCGTCGCCGGCGTCTTCACGCAGAACCGCTTCTGCGCGGCGCCCGTGATCCTCGCTCGCAAACATTTGAAGAACGACGTGCAGGCGCTCGTCGTCAATACCGGCAACGCCAACGCCGGCACCGGCAAACAAGGCATCGAGCGGGCGATGCACGTGTGCGAAGCGCTCGCGAGCCACCTCGGCTGCGACGCCGATCAGATCCTGCCCTTCTCGACCGGCGTCATCATGGAACCGCTGCCGGCCGAGCGCATCGTCGCGGCGCTGCCGCGCGCGCTCCTGCACAAGGACGACTGGCTCTCCGCCGCCGAGGCGATCATGACCACCGACACGGTGCCCAAAGCCTATTCACGAAAGGTGCGCCTGTCGGGCGGCCAAGCGGTCGTGACCGGCATCGCCAAAGGTGCGGGCATGATCCGGCCCGACATGGCGACGTTGCTCGCCTTTATCGCCACGGATGCGCGCGTCGCGCCGCGTGAGCTGCAGACTCTGCTTGAGCGCGTCGCGGAGCGCTCGTTCAACTGCGTTACGGTCGATGGCGACACGTCAACCAACGATTCGCTGATCCTCGCCGCCACCGGCGAAGGCCCCGCGGCGCGCGCGCGGCGCGACCTCTTGAAGCTCGAGGTCGCAGTCGGCGACGTCGCCCGCCATCTCGCGCAGGCGATCGTGCGCGACGGCGAAGGCGCGACGAAATTCGTCACCATCGACGTCGAGCGCGGCCGCACGGCGGACGAATGCCGGCGCGTGGCCTATGCGATCGCCCATTCGCCGCTCGTGAAGACCGCCTTCTTCGCCTCCGATCCCAATCTGGGCCGCATCCTCGCAGCCATCGGCAACTCAGGCGTCGCTGGTCTCGACACCGGAAGAGTGGAGCTCTACATCGACGAAGTGCGCGTCGCGCTCGCCGGCGGCCGCGATCCCGCCTACCGCGAGGAAGCGGCGATCGCGGCGATGAAGAAGCCGGAGTTCCGCATCCGGGTCCTCCTGCACCGCGGCCGCGCCGCCGCCACGGTCTGGACTTGTGATCTCTCGTTCGACTACGTGAAAATCAACGCCGAATACCGGACGTGAACAAAGAACTCGAAGAAATCCTGCAGCGCCTCGCCGAGATCCTGCCGGAGCGCCCGACCGCGCCCGACTGGTCCGCGAGCATCGCTTTCCGCTGGCGCTCGGCGAGCCGCCGCGGGGGCGCCGGACACCTGCAGCCCGTTCGCCAGGTGCACCGCATCCGCCTCTCGGATCTCCGCGGCATCGAGAAGCAGATCGAGCGCGTCGAGCAGAACACGCGCCAGTTCCTCGCCGGGCTGCCCGCGAACAACGTGCTCCTC
>JBHELS010000063.1:0-2720 GCA_046263015.1 Burkholderiales bacterium
TCGACATCCGGGCGCGACGCCGCCTGCACGAACTGGCGCGCGTAAGCGTTCAGGCTCTCGAGATAGCGGCGCTGGCCTTCGTTGAACAGGATGTCGAACGCGAGGGTCGATTTGCCGGAGCCGGAGACGCCGGTCACCACGGTGAACCGGCCGCGCGGAATCTCGACGTCAATGTTCTTGAGGTTGTGCTCGCGGGCATTGTGGATGCGGATGGAGGTCCCGAGGTAGCGGCCCGCCCGCTCGCCGACTGCGATGGAATGCGGCCTGCCGATCCTCTGCTCGTACTCGCGCAACGCCTTGCCCGTGTGCGAGCGCTCGTGCGCCATCACCTGCGCCGGCGTGCCTTCGCACACGACGTAACCGCCGGCGTCGCCGCCTTCCGGTCCCAGGTCGAGGATCCAATCGGAGGAGCGGATGACGTCGAGGTTGTGCTCGATCACGATCAGCGAGTGGCTTGCATCGAGGAGCTGGCGGAAGGCGCGCAGCAGCTTTGCGACGTCGTCGAAATGCAGGCCGGTGGTGGGCTCGTCGAAGAGGAAAAGCTTCGGATCGGCGCCCCTCTCCGTATCGGCGAGATGGCCCGCGAGCTTCAAACGCTGCGCTTCGCCGCCCGAGAGCGTCGGCACCGGCTGGCCGAGCTTCAAATAATCCAGCCCCACCTCGATCAGTGGCCAAAGGCGCTGGTGGACTTCTTCGTGGTTGTTGAAGAAGCGCGCGGCCTCCGACACCGTCATCTCCAGCACATCGGCGATGGACTTCCCGCGAACCAACACTTCGAGCGTCTCCGCGCGGTAGCGGCGGCCGTCGCAATCCGGGCAGCGCAGGTAAACATCCGACAAGAACTGCATCTCGACGTGCTCGAAGCCGTTGCCGCCGCAGGCGGGGCAGCGGCCGTTGCCGGAGTTGAAGCTGAACGTGCCCGCGGTGTAGCCACGCTCGCGAGCGGACGGGCTCTTCGCAAATAAATCTCTGATGCAATCGAACGCGCCCACGTAGCTCGCCGGGTTCGAGCGGGTGGTCTTGCCGATCGGCGACTGGTCCACCATCACCACATCGGTGATCTGGTGCGCGCCTTTCAGCGCCTCGTGCGCGCCGGGCGTCTCGGTGGGCAGGCCCTTGGCCTTGCGCAGGGCGGGATAGAGAACGTCCTGGACGAGCGTCGACTTGCCCGAGCCCGATACGCCCGTGACGCACACGAGCCGCTCGAGCGGGAAGCGTACGCTGACGTTCTTCAGGTTGTGCTCGGCGGCTCCTTCCACCGTCAGGAAGATGCGTGCCGCCGTCGCCTCTCGCGTCTCTATGGCCTTCTTGCGGCCGGCGAGGTAGTCGCCGGTGAGGGTGTGCTCGGCGGCGATCTGGTCCGCCGGTCCGAAGAATACGATCTCGCCGCCGCGCTCGCCCGGGCCGGGGCCCATGTCGAGGATGCGGTCGGCGGCGAACATGATCTGCGGGTCGTGCTCGACGACGACGAGGGAGTTGCCGGCGTCGCGCAGGCGATGCATCACGTCGATCACGCGGCCCATGTCGCGCGGGTGCAGCCCGATGGAGGGCTCGTCCAGCACGAAAAGCGTATTGACCAACGAGGTGCCCAACGCCGTCGTCAGGTTGATGCGCTGGACCTCGCCGCCGGAGAGCGTGCGCGACTGGCGATCGAGCGTGAGATAGCCGAGACCCACCTGGCACAGAAAACCGAGCCGCGTGCGCACCTCGGTCAGCAGCAGATCCGCCGCCTCGTCCATCGGCGCGGGCAGCTGCAGTTCCTCGAAGAACGCTTTCACATCGGCGATCGAGAGAAGCATGAGCTGGTGGATGGACTTCCCGTCCAGCCTCCAGAGGAGCGCATCGGGCTTGAGCCGCGTGCCGTGGCAGCTGTCGCACTCCGTGTACGCCCGATACTTCGAGAGCAGCACCCGGATGTGCATCTTGTAGGCCTTGCTCTCCAGCCATTTGAAGAAACGCCGCACGCCGTACCAAGTGCCCGGCCACGACTTTCTCCAGCTCACCCATTCCGGCTCACCTTCCAGCACCCACGTCTTCTGCTCTGGGGTGAGCTCGCGAAACGGCGTATCGAGCGGCATCTTGCGTTTCTTCGCGTACTTCTCGAGATCGTCCTGGCACTCCTTGAAGCTCGGGCTCTGCCAGGGGCGCACGGCGCCCTGGCGCAGCGTCTTCGATTCATCCGGCACCACGAGGCCGAAGTCGACGCCGATCACGCGCCCGAAGCCGCGACACCCCTCGCAGGCGCCGAGCGGCGAATTGAACGAGAACGCGGCCGGCGTCGGCTCGGAATAGTGGATGTCGCAGTCGGCGCAATGCAGATCGGCGGAGAAGCGCAACGGCTTCGATTCGGTGCCAGGCACCGAACTCTCGGCATAGATATTGAGCCGGCCCTGACCGACGCGCAGCGCCGACTCGAGCGCATCCATGACGCGCGATTTGTCGGTGCTCGAGAGGCGCACGCGGTCCTGCACGACCTCGATGCAACTCTTCGATTTGGCATGGATGCGCGTGTAGCCCTGCGCTTCCAGGAGCTGCAGAACTTCGGCTTCGCTGAAGTTCTTCGGCACCGGAATGGGGAACGTGATCACCAGCCGCTCATCGGGCCGCCCGGCGAGCAGGCGATGGATGGTCTGCGGCGTGTCGCGCACCACGGGCTTGCCACAGCCTCGGCAATGCAGCTTGGCGGCGCGCGCGAAGAGGAGCTTCAGGTGATCGTTCAG
>JBHELS010000064.1:0-4370 GCA_046263015.1 Burkholderiales bacterium
GACGCGCGCAATGCGAGCATGAAACATGGCGCCGACGCACATATCGCAGGGCTCGAGCGTCACGTAAAGCTCCGCGCCGGTGAGCCGGTAATTCCGTATCCGCGCTGCCGCGGCGCGCATCGCTTGGATCTCGGCATGGGCGGTCGGATCGTTGGCGGCGATCGGCCGATTCCAGCCTTCGCCGATGATCTCGCCATTGAGCGTGACGACGGCGCCGATCGGCACCTCGCCCTCTTCCTCCGCTCGGTGCGCAAGCTCGAGCGCGCGGCGTATGTAGTCCTCCGCCGTACGAGTCACGTGCCTGGAATCAGGAGCGACAGCTCCCGGGAAGATACTTGCGGTTGAGCGTCGTGCCGTCCGCCGCCACGCCGCAACGCCAGCCGTACAGGCCCCGGCCAATGTCCGTCGTCGCGTCTGCGGCCGCGCCGCCACTCACCAAAGGTGTAAGCGTAAGGGTATTGCCGTCGGCGGGCCCGACGTTGCGTAGCGTGACTACGATCGTGCCATTGTCTGACGTCGATATCGCGCCAACGTATTTCGACGTGCCGACGCCGCTTTCGCAGCCCCAGTTGTTGGCGCCGGGCGCGGAGGTACTCGCCCCCTGGTAAACCTCGCTCACCGCGCCGCGGCAGGTGCTCAGGGCGAGGATCGCTTCGGAGACCTTCGCGCGCAGTGCGTAGTTTTGATAGCTCGGAATAGCGACGGCGGCGAGGACACCTATGATCGTCACTACGATCATCACCTCGACGAGCGTGAATCCCGAGGCGGTTCTCAGACGCATATGAAAACAATAGTAGCGACGCCATGCCGTTACAAGGTTTTACTGCCGCCCGGTCGTATGCCGTAAGTCACAAGCATGATTGCGACGTGACGTGATTGGCCGGAGCTCCGAACCGATGGTCGCGCGCCAAATGCTGGCGCCGTAAGTTGGAATGCGGCCGGTCCCCGACCCCGTTGTCTTCACCGCTTGAAGCGCGCCTCGCGCCAGGCGAGCGCCGCTTTCAGGCCCTGCTCGCGCGCGAGGTTCATGAAGGCGCGCTTGTCAGGCGAGCCGTGCGATTCGATGCCGTGATCGATGTCGAGCGCCGTGACGAGCGCCGCGCGCATGCCTTGAATCTCGTAGGTGCGATTGAGCGCCTTCTTTGTCTCGCGCACCAGGTCTGGATCTATGACCGCGATGTGCCGCGCAATCGCGAACGCGACCTCGAGATGCTTCCCTTCGGGAACGACGCGGCTCACGATGCCGAGCGCCAAAGCGCGCTCGGCGCCGAGCGTGTCGTCCCCCGTGAGAAGGATGTCTTTCGCGGCCTTCGGCCCGACCATCCAGGGCAACAGCAGCGTCACGATGCCGGCGCCGAACTTGAGCTCGGGCTCACCGAATAGGGTGTCGCGCGCGCACACCGAGATGTCGCACGCGAGTGCCATCTCGAAAGCGCCCGCCATGCAGGGACCGTGGATCGCGGCGATCGTCGGTTTGGGCGAATCCCAGAAGCGCATCGTGGTGGAGAAGTCGAGCTCCAGAATCTCGCGCCACACAGCGGCGCCCTCGGGCTTGCGCGCCATCTGCTCCTTCAGGTCAAAGCCGGAGGAAAAGCCCTTCCCGGCCCCTGAGAGGACGATCGCGCGCACCTCCGCATCCGCCTCGAGCGCGTCGAGCGCGTCGTGGATTTCAAGCAACATTGCTTTGCCGAGCGCATTGATGCGCTCGGGGCGATTGAGCTGCAGATGGCCGACTTGGCCGTCCTTCTCAACGCGGATCGACTCGTAGCTCTTCATGCCGCTTCCTCCACCGGCGATAGCCGCCCTTCGGCGACGAGCACCGCGAAGCGCCCGCGATCCGCCTTGCCGGTGCGTCCAGCGGGCAGCTCGGTGGCGAAGTAAAGCACGTCCGGCTGTTTCCAGCGCTCGAGGCGCTCGCGCAGGAAACGGCGAACCTCGGCCGCGGAGAGATCGCGCTCGCGCGGCACGATGAGCGCGTGGATGCGCTCGCCCAGGCGCCCGTCCGGCCGTCCGATCGCCAGCGCCGCGGCGACCTTCGGATGCGCACTGCACGCGAATTCGATCTCCTGCGGCGCGATCTTGTGGCCGCCGCGGTAGATGAGCTCCTTTTTGCGGCCGGCAATTTCGACGAGCCCTGGAGCGCGCTCGCGCGCAAGATCGCCGGTGGCAAGCCAGCCGTCGCGGATCGGTTGCAGGGCCGGCTCGTCGAGATAGCCGCTCATCAAATAAGGACTTGCGACCAGCAGCTCGCCGATATCGCCCGCGGCGACGGCTGCGCCGTCATCGGTAACGATGCGATAGCGAACATGGGGCGACGGGCGGCCGATGGACCCGGGATAGCGCGGCGCGTCCGCCGGCAGCAGAAAGAAGTCGCAGGTGGAGGTTTCCGTCAGGCCATAGATGTCGATGAGATCAGCCGGCGCGAAAAGCCGGCGCAGTGTGGCGGCGAGCCCTTGGCCGAGCGTCTCGCCGCCGATCAGCACATGGCGCAGCGCTCCGGCGTGGGCAAGAGCCCCGCCCTCCGCCTCGAGGCGCTCATGGGCGAGATCGAGAATCAGGCTGCGCATCATTGTCGGCACGACGGCGACGCGATTCACGCGCTCCTCGGCAAGTTCGCGCAGGAACACGTCGGCCGAAAATCGCTCCCGCGTCAAAAGCTCGCCGCCCTGCAAAAGCGTGAGCAGCGCCACCCAGATGCCGAAGCTGAAGGTGATATTCAGCACGAGCATCGTCCGCTCGCCTTCGGCGAACTGCAGAAGGCTCTGGATCGCCGCAAGCTTCCCGGCAAATGCATCGTGCGATAGCACGGCGCCTTTCGGCATGCCCGACGAGCCGGATGTGAAGACGACGAGCGCAGCGCCGTCGAGCACAGTGCGCGCGGGCGGAGTTTCCTTGCCGACGGCGCGCAGGCCGCCCTCCCATGCGAACCGGGCTTTTGTTTTGGCAATCATCTGCACCGTAACGGCGTCCGGCGAGCCGCGATGCACCGGTACTACGACGCCGCCCGCGAGCCACACGCCGAGATAGGCGGCAAGGTCGAGCGGCTGATTTGAAACCTGCACGTGCACGGGCTCGTGCGCACGCAGCCCGGCTTGCCTAAGCTCCGCCGCGACCGCGTTTGCGGCCTCGAGGAACTGGCAGTACGTCGAGGATGGAAATGCAGGGCGGGGTGAAAACCGGCGCGCGGCCGACGTGAGCAGCGTCGCGAGGTTCTCAGTTGCCGCCATGCCTATTCCCACTCGATGGTGGCCGGGGGCTTCGACGAGATGTCGTACGCCACGCGGTTGATGCCGCGCACTTCGTTGATGATGCGGTTCGAGATCTTGGCGAGGAGATCGTGCGGTAGCGGCGCCCAGTCCGCCGTCATGAAGTCCGTGGTCTGTACCGCGCGCAGCGCGACCGCGTGCTCATACGTGCGGCCATCGCCCATCACGCCGACCGAGCGTACCGGGAGAAACACGGCGAAGGCCTGTGCGGTCTTGTCGTACCAGCCGGAGGCGCGCAATTCGTCGATAAAAATGGCGTCGGCGCGCTGCAGCAGATCGACGTACTCGCGCTTCAGCTCGCCGAGAATGCGAACGCCAAGGCCGGGGCCCGGGAACGGATGGCGAAAGACCATCTCGCGCGGCAAGCCGAGCGCGAGGCCGAGCGCACGTACCTCGTCTTTGAAAAGCTCGCGCAGCGGCTCGAGGAGCTTCAAGTGCAGGGTCTCGGGCAGCCCGCCCACGTTGTGATGCGATTTGATGTTCTGCGCCTTCTTGGTTTTCGCCCCGGCAGACTCGATGACATCTGGGTAGATCGTGCCCTGGGCGAGCCACTTGGCGTTGCGTACCTTGGCGGCCTCGCGCTGGAACACCTCGACGAAGTGCCGGCCGATGACCTTGCGCTTCTCCTCCGGGTCTGCAACACCGCCGAGCGCGTCGAAGAATTCGGCGGACGCGTCGACGTGCACCACCTTCACATGCATGTGCTTTGCGAACGTCTCCATCACCTGCTTCGCTTCATTCAGGCGCAGGAGCCCATGGTCGACGAAGACGCAGGTGAGCTGCTCGCCTATCGCGCGGTGCACGAGCGCCGCCGCCACGGACGAATCGACGCCGCCCGAAAGGCCGAGGATCACTTCTTCCTTGCCGACCTGGCTGCGGATTCGGGCGACGGCTTCCGGCACGTAGTCGGGCATGTTCCAATCGCCGCGGCAGCCGCAGATGCCGCGCACGAAGCGCTCGAGAAGCTTTGCGCCCTGGCGGGTGTGCGTCACCTCCGGGTGAAACTGCACGCCGTAGAAGCGACGCGTCTCGTCGGCCATGCCGGCGATCGGGCACGCGTCGGTCGAGGCCATGAGCTTGAAGCCGCTTGGCAGCTCGACCACC
>JBHELS010000065.1:0-10429 GCA_046263015.1 Burkholderiales bacterium
CCGGTGATAAAGGCGGCCTCGTCGGATGCCAAGAAGAGCACCGCATTCGCGATGTCGTCGGGCTCGGCGAAGCGCTTGAGATAGGTGCCCTCGAGCATCTTGTCTTTCACGCCGGAGGGCAGGTTTCGCCAGATGTCGGTCTTCGTGTGTCCGGGGCCGATCGCGTTCACGCGGATGTGCGGCGCGAGCTGCTTGGCGAGCGTCATGGTGAAGCTCACCATCGCCGCCTTGGCGGCGGAGTAATCCCTGATCGGCTCCCGGCCACAATGCTCGAGCGCGCGCACCGAAGCGATATTGATGATCGCGCCGCCTTTCGCGGCCTGCATGTGCGGCGAGGCCGCCTGCGCGCAGAGAAAAGCACTTACGACGTTGAGCTCATAGCTTCGCATCCAGTCGGCGGCGGTTTTTTCTTCGAAGGGCTTGGGGTCCGTGCCGCCCGCGTTGTTGACGAGCACATCGAGACGCCCGAAGTTGCGCATGACGGAGGCGATGGCGGCGTCGACGTCGGCTTTCTTCGTCGCGTCGCCGATGATCGGCTCGATACCCTTGCCCTTCGCGACCGTGTCGGCGAGCGTCTCGCCGTGCGGCCCGAGGATCGCGACGCGAGCCCCTTCCTGCGCAAAGCGCACCGCGATCGCCTGTCCGATGCCGCGGCCGGCGCCCGTGACGAGCGCGCTTTTGCCTTCCAGCCTCAAACGAGGTACCTGACGTCGGCGTCGACCGCGATCGGCTGACCGGTGATGCGCGCACCCGCCTCGCTCGCAAGGAAGAGCACCATGTTGGCGATATCCTGCGCGCTTACCGTCGAGCGCAGGCTGGTCGTCTCGAGAAACCGCTGGCGGAATTCCTCGGTGGCAACGCCGTGCGTCTTGGCTTTCGCGGCGATCACCCGCTCGATGCGCTCGCCCTCGACGATACCGGGAAGGATGCAGTTCACGCGCACCTTGTCGGGGCCCGCCTCCACCGCGAGGCTCTTGGTGAAGCCGACCACGCCCCATTTCGCCGCCGCGTACGGGCTGCGCTCGGGAAATCCATGGCGGCCCGCCGCCGAGGACAGGTTGACGATGCTGCCGCCCCCCGCCGCCTTGATGAGCGGCATCGCCTTGCGCGTGCAATAGAACATGGCGTTCAGATCGACGGCGATGCAGCGGTCCCAGTCCTGCGGGCGGATGTTCTCCACCTTGGCGGTCGGGCCGGCGATGCCCGCGTTGTTCACGAGGACGTCGAGCCCGCCGAGATGGCGCTCGAGCTCGGTGAAGAGACGATCGACGTCTGCCAACAAAGCCACATCGGCGCGCGTGCGCGTTATTTTTTCCGGCAGCGAAGCGAGCGCCGCTTCGTCGATATCGCAAACATGCACACGGGCGCCGTGGTCAAGGAAGCTTTGCGCAATGGCGCGGCCGATTCCTGCGCCGCCGGCGGTGACGAGCACACGCAAACCATTGGCGGAGAGATCCATCGCGTTCCATAATAGCGCACGGCCTTCGGGGGAAGCCCGCATGTTCAGATCATCGCCGAGCGGCAACGCCGTCTCGATAGAACAAGAAGAGCTCCGCGGCATCGCGCGCACGGTGGCCGAGATCCATTGGCTGCTGCTGATCCTCGTGCTGCTATACGTTATTTTCGGCGGCGCGCGGGAGGACGCGGAACAGAACGCCGCGGTCTGGATGGGCATCTTCTTTTACGCGGCGCTCGTCATGAGCTTTCGATACGCGAACTTCTACCGGCGAGAGACGCGCTGGAAGATCGCGATCGAAGCGCTCGGCATGGCGGCGTTCATTACCTGGGTGCTCTGGTCGACCGACGGCGTTGCGAGCCCGCTGCTCAACGCCTACCTGCTGCCGGTGATCACGTCGGCCCTCACGCTCGGCAAGGTGGCCACGCTCCTCGGCGTGGCCCTGATCGGCGCCTGCTACGTCTTCCTGCAGGGCGGCGTCGAGATTCGCGAGCTTCTTTCGCTACCGTTCATTGGCGGCTTTTTCGCGCAGCTCGCGCCGGTGCTGCTCGTCGCGTACATCACCACGATGTTCTCGGCCGACATCCGCTATGGCCTCGCGCGCGCCAAGGTTCTTTCCGAAACCGACGATCTGACCGGACTTCTCAACGTGCGCGGTTTTGCGCTTGCCGCGAACCGCCTCTTCGCCCAGGCGGCGCGCCACGGGCGCCCGACGAGCGTCCTAATGATCGATTCGGACAATCTGAAAAGCGTGAACGACCGCCACGGCCACGCGATCGGCAACCAGCTTTTGCACCAGCTCGCAAAGTGCATCCAGGCAGAGCTTCGCTTCACCGACGTCGCAGCACGCTACGGCGGTGACGAATTCATCGTGCTCCTCCCCGATACACCCGGCAAGGGGGCGATGGAAGTGGCCGAGCGCATCCGAAACCGCATTGCCGGCTCGCCCCTGGAGCTCGCCGGGCGGCGCCTCGATACGAGCGTCAGCATCGGCATCGCCTGCTATCCGGAAGACGGCGCAACGCTCGATGCGCTGGCCGCGCATGCCGACGGCGCGCTCTATGCGGCGAAGCAGGACGGCCGCAATCGCACGGTCAAGTTCCGCGCCGCCGCCTGATCGATTAACGGAGCGCGAGCTCCCAGTACTCGCCGACGACCCGCAGGCCGAACTCGCGGTGCGGCTCGCTCCTAACCCGACGGAAGCCGAGCTTGCGGTAAATGGCGCGCGCCGCGCTCAGGTTGGCGTGCGTCCAGAGGACGAGCTTTCGATAGCCGCTCTTTCGCGCGAAGCTGATGCACTCGTCGACAAGGCGCTTGCCGAGCCCGCAGCCGCGCGCCTGCGGCTCGACGAGGAGGAGGCGCAGCTTTGCGCTAGTCCGGTTCTCGGTGACGAGGAACGCCGAGCCCAAGCGCTCGCCGGCCTGCTCGGCAATCCAGCAGCACTCGCGGCGGCGGTCGAACCCGCGCAGGAACTTGGCGACGATCTCCGCGACGAGCGCTTCGAAGCGCGCACCCCAGCCGTACTCGCGCTCATAGAGCACGCCGTGGCGCTCGACCACCCAGCCCATGTCGCCGGGCCGATGCGGCCGCAGGACGATCTCGGCCTTGGTCGCGCCGGGCACGAGCACCGCCTGCACCGTGTCGAGCGCGCCGACGAGCGCGCTTTTTTGCGCGCTGGAAAGCGGCGCCAGCATCTCGCCCATCGAGCGACGCGAGCTTTCGTCAAGCAGCGCGAACGCCTTGCGGCCTTTCGGCGTGAGCGACAAGCGCACCCGGCGGCCGTCGTGCGCCACGCGCGCGCCCTGCACCAGGCTCTGGCGCTTGAGGCCCTGCAAGAGACGGCTGAGATAACCGAGATCGATGTCGAGCTCGGCGCCGAGCTCGCTCGCCGTGCACTCGCCGCGATGGCCGATCTCGTAGAGAACGCGCGCCTGCGGCAGCGGAAAGGGTGTGCCGAGATAGCTCGCGTGCAGCACGCCGATGCGCCGCGTGTAGAAGCGGTTGAAGCGCCGGACGGCCTCGACATCGGACATGCCCGGCATGCTCGGAGGTGATGCTTGCCTTTGTCAAGTAATCCATAATCGCCGCATGAACCCCTTCGATCTCAGCGGCAAGGCGGCTCTTGTCACCGGCGGCAACGGCGGCATCGGCCTTGGCATGGCCAAGGGGCTCGCGCAGGCGGGCGCCCGCGTGGCGATCGCCGGGCGCGATGCCGCGAAGAACCGGGATGCCTTGCAGGCGCTCGGCGCCGGGGCGATGGCGATTGCCGCGGATGTCACCGACGAGCGCGCCTGCCGCGCAATGGTCGATGAAGCCGCCGGGCGCCTCGCCCGGCTCGACATCCTCGTCAACAACGCCGGCATCAACATCCGAAAGCAGCCGCAAGACTATTCGGGCGACGAATGGCAGCGCGTGCTCGCCTCCAACCTGACGAGCGCATTCGTCGCCTCGCAGGCCGCGTACCCGCACTTCGTGCGCGCGGGCGCCGGCAAGATCGTCAACATCGGCTCGATGATGTCGATCTTCGGCGCGTCCTTCGCCGCGCCTTATGGCGCGAGCAAAGGCGCCATCGTGCAGCTCACCCGCTCGCTCGCCTGTGCCTGGGCGAAGAACAACATCCAGGTGAACGCCGTGCTGCCGGGCTGGATCGACACGGCGCTCACGCGCCGTGCGCGCGAAGAGGTGCGCGGTCTGCACGAGCGCGTGCTCGAGCGCACGCCCGCCGGCCGCTGGGGCGAGCCGCGCGATATGGCGGGCATCGCGGTCTTTCTATGCTCGGCCGCCGCCGATTTCGTCACCGGGACCGCGATACCGGTCGACGGCGGTTACGCGGCGCAGGGCTAGACCGGCTCGAGAAGGTTCCGCTTCATCGCCGCGCGCACCGGCTCGCTGCGCAGGAAATCGAGGAACGCCCGAGCCGCATCCCGGTTTTTGCTCGTTTGCATCGTCGCCGCGGAAAAGGCGTAGTACTTCTGCACCTCGGCGGGCAGCGGCCCGACGATATCGATGCCGGGGACCGGTGCCAGCTCACAGAGGAGCTGCGCCCCGAGCTCGGCTTCGCCGCTCGCGATGCGGGCGGCCACCGGACCCTTGTCGACGATGATGCGCTCCTTCAGCTTGTCCGCAAGCGCGAGCCGCTCGAGGAGCGCCGCGAAGTAGATACCGCTCGCGCCCTGCCGGGAATGCGCGACCGATCGCGCGGCGAGCAGCGTCCGCTTGAGCGCTTCGAGCGAGCCGATATCGGGCCTCGGCGCGCCTTGGCGCACCGCGAGGCCGACGCCCGAGCGTCCGAGCTCAAGGCGCGTGCCGGAAACGAGCCGGCCTTGGCGCTCGAGCTCGTCGATGCCCTCGGCGGTCAGGATGACCACATCGGCGCCTTGCCCGTCAGCGATGGACTTGAGGAGCGCCTGGGTCGCGTGGAACTCGGCGCGCAAGCCCGGCGCCGCAGCGTCGAGCGCGCCTTTCAGCGCGAGCGTGCTCAGCACCGTGATGTCGCTAAAAGGCGGTTTCGAGCGAGAGGTAGATGTAATTGGAGCCTCCGTTCACGTTGCCGAAGAACTGCGATTTGCCGAAAGCGCCCGAGCGATGCGACACGCCGACGCCCACATAAGTATCGCGCGCCACGCGCACGTCGAAGCTCGGATCGAGATAGTTTAGGAGCTTCCAGTTGCCGCGGCCGCGCCGGCCCTGGTCGCGGAGCTCCATCTCGGTGATCTGCTCCGAATAGGAGAGCCCCGCACCCATGCCGAAGCGCGTGCGCACCCGGCGATCCCATGGCCAGCCGTACCAGTACACCTTGAAGAAAGCCATCACCGACCAGAAGTCGTCCTGGTAGCTTTTCTCGAAGTGACGCTGGATGCCGACGAAGCCGGCAAGATCCACGGGCCAGCCGCCCGCGCCCTCAATGAGCTTCCGGCCAACGTGCAGCGCGGCGATGTCGGTGTTGTCGACGGTATGCCGCGAGGTGCAGCTAAAGCGCATGATCTGCAGCATGTCGCAGTCGCTCGAATTGCCGTAGAGCACCTTGGCGATGAGCGGCTTTGACTCGGGCGCCCAGCGGGCCTGCTTGGGGGAAAAGTCGTACATGAAACCGAGGAACGCCTCGGCGTCGAGCCCGCCGCGGGCGAGCGGGCTCGCCGTGATCTCCGACGAGCGGCGCGTGGCGCCGAGCTCGGCGAGCAGATGCCAGCTCTCCGTGAGCGCGTAATCGGCCCAGAGCGATGCGCTCGCGTCGAGGCCGGCGCCCGCCCGATAGTCCGCCGTGCCGTAGTAGTGATTGTTCAGGCGGGCATTTCGCCAAGCGAGCACCAGGTTCGGCCGCAGCTTGAGGCGCCCACGCTGCCATTCGTTCCAGTACCCCGCGCGAAGCTCCGTGCCCTGCGAGCTCCTGCTTACGTCGTGCAAAGCCTCGAGGTAGGGCCGCCCCCAGGTCGTACGGCGCGAAAGGCTCACGCCCGCGTCGTAGCCGGGCTCGCGCGGAACCAGCCCTTCCGTGCTCGAAGGCCGGCGGTCGTGGGTGAAGCCTTCAAAGCGATAGGCGATGAAGGTGTCGAAGCGCCAATCGCTTGCGCTGAATTTCAATCCGAGGCGCGTGCCGTGCAGGTAGGCGCGCTCGCCTTCGTAGAGGTAGAGCGCGAGCTGATCGGCGCCGCCCTCGGCGCCACGATAGGTCGAGCGCTCGAAGCGAAAAAGATAGCCCACCGCCGCGCCGCCGACTGGCAATGCGTCGATGAACGGATCGCTCTGCGCGGTTGCGGTCCGGGCACCAATCAAGACGGCCATGCTTAAGAAAAAGCGCGCGGCGTAGGTTTGGCGCACCGCCGACATGGCGTTCCCCCTTGTTTTTAGCGCGCCTATCTTAATTGCGTTCTCCTCGCCGCCGCTTTTTCGTTGGGACCGCCGGCGCGCTCCGGCGCGACCTAGCGGCCGGCGATGAGCGAGAGATTGATGGCGCTCGCGGCAATCGCCGCCTGGCCGAACGCGACGGAGATCTGCGAGAGCGACTGGACGACGTCGCCCGCGGCGTAAAGGCCCGGCACGGACGTCTGCTGGCGCTGGTCGACGGCGAGATAGCCTTGCGCGTCGCGCCGCGCGCCGAGCGGCGCGGCAAGCTCGGAGCCGACGTCGACGCCAAGGCCGACGTAGAGGGCATCGCAAGTGACCCAATCGCCGCTTCGCCGGCGGACGGTGACGCCGGCATCGGTGGTGAGGACCTCGACCACATCGGCAGGCGCGAAGACGCTTAGCTGCGGCGAATACGTTCGCAGAAAACGCTCCTCGTGCTCCGCCTGGGCGTCCTCGGCGATGAGGCCGATGCGCTTGCCGCGGAGCTCGAACGCATCGCATACCGGACAAAGTCGCACCTCGCCGCCGCGTACGAGCGTCCATAGCTGCTCCAGGTGCTCGGGCATGCGATCCCCCACGCCCGAGGCGAGTAGGACGCGCTCGGCTTGCCAGCTACGGTGCTCGGCATGGACCTGAAAATCCCCGCACGCGCCCTCGAGCACCGTCGCGCGCGCCGCGACCCGCTCGATGGCATAGCGATCCACCTGAGCACGCAGTCGCGCGAGGAGCTCCGCGCCCTCGAGCCCGTCCGGATATGCCGGGATGTTCCGCGTGCGCGGAATCCACCGGGCGCGCGAGCGCTCGGCATCGACCAGCAACACCTTGCGACAAAACCGCGCAAGGTAAACGGCGGCGATCGATCCCGCCGGCCCGCCGCCAATCACCACACAGTCGTAGCGCTCACCGCTCATGCCGCACGTGCAGCAAGAGGGGGCCTCGCTCTCCGCTAGAAAAGCTGGAAGAAGATGAGCGCGAGCCCGATCACGGAGACGACCCAGACGGCGGTGCGTAGCCAGGGGATGCCGGCGACATAAATCACGGCATAGGCAAGGCGCGCCCAGAAGAAAAGCTGGGCACCGAGCAAAGTGGCGCTGTTCGTGCGTCCGGCCACCGCGGCCGTAAGGACGAGCGCAGCGAAGAGCACTAGGTTCTCGAGCATGTTGTGATGCGCGCGCGCCGCGCGTCCTGCCCAACCAGTCATCGGCGCGAGGCCGTCGCGATTGGCGGCGAGCATCGGCAAGCCGACCTGCGCCGTGGCGCCGGCAACGGCGAGCAGCATCTGCACGAACGCGAGGAGCACCGACCACACGAGTAGCGCGAGTTCAGGTTTCATTCTTTTCCCCCCGGAAGGAAGCGCCATTGTGGTCTAAATTTCCGCTTGCGTCGCCGCGCGCCCAGGAGGAAGATGAGCGCAAGCAGCGAAGAAGAAGGGGAACGGCCGCGAGCACGCCAAGAGCCGCCACGCGAATTACCTCACTTAGCGCGCCTCACGCGCGCAAAGCCGGCTCCTTCTCTGTGCAAAAGCAAAAACGACGTGTCGAGGTTCGGCGACTCGCGTCGCTAGCGCTGCCATGCGGCGCGGCGAAACGCCTTGCGACGCGAGGTGACGGAAATGCGCCGTCCCGCGAACTCGTGGATCTTTTCCCTGATCTCCGCGCGGATATCCTCCGGCAGCGCCGCGGCCGCGTCGTCGAATCGCGCCACCACCTCCTCGGGCGCCGGTGGCCCGTCATGAAAGAAACCGCGACGCTTATCCCACACGAGCGCGCGATCGCTCGTGTCGATACCGTAACAAAGCTGGAAAAGCGTTACTTCGCCGCCCGTCTGCCACACGAAGAGATCAAAGTACTCATCGTGAAACCAGCGGCGGCGCGCCGGCGGATCATCCGCGACTCCATGAATTTCTTTAAGCATCTTCGGTCTCTGACTATGGGTCCCATTCAGGGCTCGACAATCCCTGTCGGGGAAATATTGTCACTAAGTCGCCACAAACGCCATCTCCGGCTGCGGGGTCAACGCTGCGCCGTTCGGCGCGTTCGTCGGCAAAGGGGTGCGCATTACAACGCGCGCGCCCTGTGACAAAACGAATGGCCCGGACCGCACATCTGGGTCGAATCTTGCTCTAACGAAGGAGTGATGATCGTGAATGCAGATACGCCAATGAAAACTGCGAGCGCCGAGCGCCATTCGAATTTTCTGAAATCGCTCGTCGAATTCACCAAGGATCATCGCGCCGCGCGCTGGAGCGGCACGCTCTCGGAGTTTCTCGAGACCGTATTCCCCGGCGACGCCAAGGGCATTACGCGTTCGAGCCACCAGTACATCTGGGACATGCTGCGCGCCAACGGCTTCGACGATGTGAACGGCCGTTTCCGCTGCCAGCTCTTCGAGGACGAGCTCTACGGCATCGACGACACGATCGCGCGTGTCGTCGATTACTTCAAGGCCGCGAGCGCCGGCTCGGAAGTCGGCCGACGGCTGCTCCTGCTGCTTGGCCCGCCCTCGGGCGGCAAGTCGAGCATGGTAATTCTCCTTAAGCGCGGCCTCGAGGTCTACAGCCAGACCGAAGCGGGCGCGCTGTACGGCATCGAGGGCTGCCCGGTGCACGAGTCGCCCCTGCACCTTATCCCGCATACCCTGCGGCCGCAGTTTCGACAAACCTATGGCGTGGAGATCTCGGGCGAGCTTTGCCCGTTCTGCACGACGCGGCTGCAATCGGACTTCAACGGCGATTTCATGCAGATGCCGGTGCAGCGCATCTTCATCGCCGAAGCCTCACGCGCGGGCGTCGGCACGTACGCGCCGCACGATCCGACGACGGCGGACATCGCCGACCTCGTCGGCTCGGTCGATCTCTCCAAGGTGAGCGAGTTCGGCGACGAGGGCGACCCTCGCGCGTGGTCTTGGTCCGGCGCCGTGTTCGCCGCGAGCCGCGGCATTCTCGAGATGATCGAGATCCTGAAGGTGAAGCGCGAGTTCCTGTATCTGCTTCTCACGCTGACGCAGGAGAAGAACGTCAAGGTCTCCCGCTTCCCGCTGATTCACGTCGACGAGGCGATCGTCGCGCACACCAACTTCGCCGAGTTCCGCAAGTTCCTGCAGGAACCGGAGAACGAGGCGCTCCTCGACCGGATGGTGATCATCCAGGTCCCGTATACGCTCGACTACAAGGAAGAGGCTCGCATCTACCGCAAGCTCTGCTCCTCGACGCAGGCGTTCCGCGAGGTGCACCTCGATCCGCATGCGCTGCATGTCGCGGCCGTCTTCGCGATCCTCTCGCGCCTCGGTGAAGCCGAAGAGCGCGATGCCGACAACGTAAAGAAAGTGCGTCTCTACGCGGGCGAGGACGTCGAGGGCGTCTCACCCACCGAAGCCGAGAAGATCCGCGCCAAGAACCCCGACGAGGGCTTGGGCGGCGTGTCGCCGCGTTTCGTCATCAACGCGCTTTCCAACGCCATCATCCAGTCGCAGGCGAAGAGCCTGACCACCATGGATGTCCTCATCGCGCTCAAGGACGCGATCGAGTCGGACGTGCGCATGGACGGCAAGAAAAAGCGCAAGTGGGTCGACTTCCTCGTCGTCGTCAGGAAAGACTTCTACAACCGCTGGGTGAAGGAAGACGTGCACAAGGCGCTTTTCGTCTCCTTCGAGCAGGAAGCGCAGCAGCTCCTCGACAAGTATCTCGACGAAGTGGAAGCGACCTTGGACAACCGCACGCTGCGCGACCCGATCACCAACGAGGAGCGGAAGCCCGACGAGCGCTTCCTGCGCTCGGTGGAAGAGAAAATCCGCATCTCCGAGTCGGGCAAGCTCTCCTTCCGGCAGGAAGTGGTGAGAAAGGCGATGGGCGCCTACAAGCGCGGCGAGAAGTTCACGCTCGACTCGCACGCGCCGCTGCACGACGCGGTCGAACAGTATCTCTTCGAGAGCCGCCGCGATGTCCTGCGGCTCGTCTCCTCGGCGGCGCGGCCCGACGATGAGACGCGCCAGAAGATTTCGGTCGTCGAGAAGCGGCTGGTCGACGAGTACGGCTACGACGCGCACAGCGCGCGCGAGGCGCTGAACTACGTCACCACGCTCCTCGCCCAGGAATAACGTGACCATCCGCATCGCCGCCGAGACGCCCTG
>JBHELS010000066.1:0-4343 GCA_046263015.1 Burkholderiales bacterium
CTCGGCAGGCACGTGTACTACAAAGGGTTCGAGTACCTGATTCGCGCCATGCGCGACGTACCTGGAGCGGTGCTCGCGCTCGGCGGCGAAGGACCGCTCACGAAAGACTTGCGCCGCGCGGCGGCCGACGCCGGAATGGCGCAGCGCGTGGTCTTCGTCGGCCGGATAGCGGATGCGGAATTGCCGGCGTGGTATCACGCCTGCGACGTGTTTTGCCTGCCGTCGATCGAGCGCGCAGAGGCGTTCGGCATCGCCCAGGTCGAGGCGATGGCCTGCGGCAAGCCGGTGGTTTGTTGCCGGCTCGACAACGGCGTGAATTGGGTCAACCGCGACGGCGAGACCGGTCTTGCCGTACGAGCCGCGGATTCCCGGGCGCTCGCCGGTGCACTGACGCGGCTGCAGTCGGATGCTGGCTTGCGCGCGCGGCTCGGCGAGGGCGCGCGGCGCCGGGCATTCGCTGAGTTCACTTCCGAGGCAGCCGCGAGGCGGACGCTCGCGGTCTATCGCGAGCTGCTGTCGCGGTTGTAACTGTCCTCGAAGCGCTCGATGTCGTCCTCGCCGAGGTACGGGCCGGATTGCACTTCGATGATGATGAGCGGCGCGGGGCCGAGGTTCTCGAGGCGGTGCTTGGTCCCGACCGGGATGTAAGTCGACTCGTTCACGTTCAAATCGAACACGCGCTCGCCGCGCGTCACGCGCGCTACGCCGGAAACGACCACCCAGTGCTCGGCGCGCTTGCGGTGCAGCTGGAGCGAGATTTTGTGGCCGGGTTTCACGATCAGGCGCTTCACCTGGAACCCCGGCCCGGCGTCGATCGACTGGAAGCTGCCCCAAGGCCGGTGCACGCGCGAGTGCGACACGTGTTGGGTGCTCTGCGTCCGCGCGAGCTGCTCAACCACGTCCTTCACCTCCTCGGCGCGGCTGCGCGCGGCGACGAGCACCGCGTCGTCGGTCTCGACGACGACCACGTCCTCGGTGCCCAGTAAGGACACGTGCCGGTCGCCGGCGTAGACGTAGCAGTTCTTCGCGTCGCGCAGCGCCACTTCGCCCTGCGTGACGTTGCCGGCGGCGTCCTTCGTGCCGATCTCCCACAGCGCCGACCAAGAGCCGACGTCCGTCCAGGCCATGTCGGCGCGGATCACCGCCCCGTGCCGAGTGTGCTCCATGACCGCGTAGTCGATGGACTTCGCCGGGCAGGCGGCAAAGGCCTCTTCGTCGAGGCGCACGAAGTCGAGGTCCCTGGCGCCGCGCTCTAGCGCTTCGCGGGCCCGTGCGAGCATCTCGGGCTGCAGCCGGCCGAGCTCCTCGAGAAAGCGTTGCCCGCGGAACACGAACATGCCGCTGTTCCAGAGGTGCTTTCCATCGGCGACCAGCTTCGTTGCCTGCTCGAGCTTCGGTTTCTCGACGAAGCGCTGGATGCGGAAGGCGGCGCTTGCAGCAAGCGGCTGGCCGATCTCGATGTAGCCATAGCCGGTCGCCGGGCCGGTGGGCGGAATGCCGAAGGTGACGAGGAAGCCGTCGCGCGCGGGCCCGAGCGCTGCCTGCAGCGCCGCCTCGAACGATGCCGCGTCGCCGATCACATGATCCGACGGCTGCACGACGAGGATGGCGTCCGGCTCGTGCGCCGCCTGGAGCGCCGCGACCGCGATCGCCGGCGCGGTGTTGCGGCCGACCGGCTCGAGGAGCAGCGCCAGCGGCTTCGCGCCGAGCTCCTGCAGCTGCTCGGCGGCGAGGAAGCGGTGTTCGACATTCGCCACCACGATCGGCTTCGAGCCGTCGGCGAGGCGACGGGTGCGCAGCACCGTGTCCTGGAACAGCGTTCGTGGCCCGGCGAGCGGAAGGAACTGCTTCGGCAGGAGCCGGCGCGACATCGGCCACAGCCGGCTGCCCGAGCCGCCACAGAGGATCACCGGGATGATGCGCTCGGCCAACGCGAGAAAGTTCTTCGAGGTGAGGATGGTTATTCTAGCCGTCCATGCGGATCGCAGTGACTGGCGCGACGGGCTTCGTCGGACGCGCACTGTGCGCGCGGCTCGGCGCCGAGCACGAGTTGCGCGCGCTTGTGCGCGCCCCCGACACCACGCTGCGATGTGAGCAGAGGGTGATCGGCGATCTGGCGCGCTTTCGCGAATGGCGGGCGGCGCTCGACGGCATGCAGGCGGTGGTACATCTCGCCGGTTACGCCCACGGCCACGGCGACGCGGCGTCACTGCACGCAGTGAACATCGACGCCACGCTCGCCGCGGCGCAAGCAGCCCGCTCCGCCGGCGCCCATTTCATCTTCGCTAGCACGATCAAGGTGCACGGCGATGAGTCGCGCTCGCCCCTCAAGGAGACTTCGCCGCTCGCGCCGCGTGACCCTTACGCCCGGTCGAAGGCCCAGGCGGAAGAAGCGCTGCGCTCGCTGCCGGGCCTTCGGCTGACCGTGCTGCGAGCGCCGCTCGTGTATGGTCCCGGCGTCAAAGCCAACTTCTTAGCGCTCATGCGTGCAGTCGATCGTGGCTGGCCGCTACCGCTCGCGTCGGTCGGCAACCGCCGCAGCCTGATCTACGTCGGCAACCTCGCCGACGCCATCATCCGCTGCCTCGGCCATGAAGGGACATATCTCGTCTCGGACGGCGGGCCCATCTCCACTACGCAGCTATGCCGCGAGCTCGCCGCGGCGCTTGGACGGCCCGCGCGGCTCTTCCCATGTCCGCCCTCTTTCCTGCCGCGAAAGCTCGCCGCCTCGCTGGAAGTCGACGACTCGGCCATCCGCGGCTCGCTCGGTTGGCAGCCGCCTCACTCGCGCGAGGCAGGCCTGCGCGCAACTGCCGAGTGGTATCTCGCTGGCCGCTAGAATGCCGCGGTGCTTGCGGCCATCGCGCTCGCTGCTTTCGCTGTCTCGCTCGCGCTGGCGGCCCTCCTCGTTTCGCGCTTCGGACGCCTCGCGCTCGATCGGCCGAACGAACGTTCGCTGCATGCGCGTCCCGTCCCGCGCACCGGCGGCCTCGCCGTCCTCGCCGGCACGCTCTCGAGCGTTGCGTTCGGCGCGGCGCCGCTTTGGTTACCGCTCGCGCTCGCGGGGGCGCTTGCCCTCGTCTCGTTCATCGACGATCTTCGCGGCGTGCGAACACTCGGGCGCCTCGGCGTCCACCTGGGCGCCGCCGGGCTACTGGTTTGGTACGTCGTTACGCCGCTCGACATCACTGCGGCATTGGTCCTCGTGCTTGCCGTCGCCTGGCTCACCAACCTCTATAACTTCATGGATGGGTCTGACGGCCTCGCCGGTGGCATGACGCTCATCGGCTTTGGCGCCTACGCGGTCGCGGCGTGGCTCGGGGCAGACTCGCCGCTGCTCACGCTCGACATGGCCATTGCTTTTGCGGCGGCCGGGTTCCTTTGCTTCAACTTTCCGCCGGCGCGGATCTTTCTCGGCGACGTGGGGTCTGTGCCGCTCGGCTTTCTCGCCGCAGCGCTCGGGCTCATTGGCTGGCAAGCGGACGTCTGGCCGCTTTGGTTTCCGCTGCTCGTGTTTGCACCTTTCATCGGCGATGCCACGCTGACACTCCTGCGGCGGCTGGTTCGCGGGCAACGCATCTGGCAGCCGCATCGAGAACACTACTATCAGCGGCTCGTGCGCCTCGGGGCGGGCCACCGGGGCACCGCGCTCCTCGCTTACGCGCTGATGCTCGCCTGTGCGCTCGCCGCCTTATATGCGCGGGGGCAAGCGCCGGCGGTGCAGGCGTCGATCTTTGCGGGCGCTTGTGCCGTTCTCGCCGGCGTCGCCGCCTGGGTGGAGGTCCGCTGGGCTCGGCAAATGCGAACCGGACAGGCGCCGACGTGAATCTGCGCCGCCTTGTCGTTTTCCTGCATGACCTCGCCGCCGTCGCGGCGGCCTGGTGTGTGGCTTTCTGGCTGCGCTTCAACCTCGACATCCCGCCTGAATTCGCGGCCGTAATGTGGCATCGCCTGCCGATACCGCTTGTGCTGCACGGCGTGCTCTTCTGGACGCTCGGCCTCTATCGCGGCCTGTGGCGTTACGCGAGCCTGCCCGATCTGCAACGCATTTTGGTCGTCGCCGGCGTTGGTGCACTCGCGGTGCCAGCGGTGCTAGCACTGCTCGGTCTTCTCAGTGGCGTGCCACGGTCCGTATTCCTCGTTGCGCCCATGTTGCTTGTAGGCGCAATGGCCGGCAACCGCCTGGCCTACCGCGCGTGGCGCGAGGGACGGCTCCTCGCCTTCGTGGCGAAGCCGCGCTCCGTGCCGGTACTGGTGATCGGCGGCGGCAACGCCGCCGCGGCGCTTCTAAAGGAGCTGGCGGCGAGCCAAGACTGGCGAGTGGTCGGCCTTCTCGACGACGA
>JBHELS010000067.1:0-2853 GCA_046263015.1 Burkholderiales bacterium
CGTCTACGACAACGCCGACGTCTATCTCGCCTGGCGCGCGCAGCACTATCTCGATCTGGACGAGGCGATGGCGGAGGAGCTCGACGGGCGCATCGCTTCCTTCATGGCATGGCACCGCGCGCAGGCGCTGCCGAAATATGCACAGCTCGCCGACGATGCTCGGCGCCGTTTGCAGCGCGGACTGCAACCCGCGGACCTTGTTTGGGGTTACGATTCCGCAATCGCGCAGGCACGGGAGGGCTTGCGCCAAGCCGCAGAAAGAATCGCGCCGCTCCTCGATCGGTTGACGCCACAGCAGATGGCGCACCTGGAGCGGCGGCTGGCGGAAGACAACCGCCGCTTCGCGCGCGAGAACCTGCGCGGTAGCGAGCGCGAGCGCCGCCGCCGGCGTACCGAGCGCAACGTCGAGCGACTGGAGGACTGGGTGGGGAGACTGTCCCGAGCGCAGCTTGAGCGCGTAGCGCAATACTCCGAGCGCGCGCCGCTCCTGGACGAGCTGCGCGATCGCGAGCACAAGCGCCTGCAGGCCGAGCTCCTCGCCATCCTGCGCGCGAAAGAAGCCGGGCCGCGCCTCGCCGATTTCCTCAGCAGCTGGGATCGCGGACGCGAGCCCGCGTATGCGGCAGCGATCGAAGTGTCGCGCCGCGAATATTTCGCCATGGTGCTCGACATCGACCGCGGCCTAGCTCGCGACCAGCGCGAGCGCGCCGCACGCGAGCTCGCCCGCTACGCGAGCGAGTTTCGCAGCCTGGCGCGCCCCGGCCGATGAGCGAACCCGCGCCGCAGCGCGAGCTTGACGAGGCGAGTGCCGGGCTCAAGGCCGAGAGCCCGCTCTCGAGCCACGGCGGCCGCCCGCGCTACTCGCAGCTCGAGTACGAGGCGCTGCTCGCGAATGCCTCCATCGGCATCGCCTTCACGCGCGAACGGCGTTTCTTTCTCACCAATCCGATATTCGCCGAGATGTTCGGCTATGGTCCCGAGGAGCTCGTCGGTCAGCCCGGAGAGATCGTCTACCCGAGCCGCGAGAGCTACGCCGCCCTCGGCCAAATTGCCGTGCCGACGCTCGCCGCGGGCCGGCAGCTCGACCTCGAATGGGAGATGCGCCGAAAGGACGGCTCCACCTTCCTTTGCCGGATGATCGCGAAGGCCATCGACGCCGAGAACACCCAGAGCGGCACGGTGTGGATCGTCGAGGACATTACCGGCCGGCGTCGCCAGGCCGATGACGTGGCGCGGCTTTTGCGCGAGCAGCAGGCGATTCTCGGCACCGCCTCCATCGGCATCGTCTTCGTCAAGGACCGGCGCATCGTGCGCTGTAACCGGCGCTATGAAGAGATGTATGGCTACGGTCCCGGCGAGATGGACGGCCAGTCGACCTCGATTCTTTATCCCGGAGAGGCCGGCTACGGCGTCGGCGCCAGCGTCTACGAAGCGCTCGCGCGCGGCGAGACCTCGCGCCGCGTCGAGCTTCGCCGTCGTAAGGACGGCAGCACCTTCTGGAACCGCGCCGATGGGCGGGCGGTCGATCCGCGAGAGCCGCACCAGGGCTCCGTCTGGATCGTCGAGGACATCACCGAGGAGCGTAAAGCCCAGGAAGAGCTGCAGCGCGTGCTCGCCGAGCAGCAGGCGCTGCTGAATAACATCGTGGTCGGCATCCAGTTCACGCGCGAGCGCAAGACCGTGCGCTGCAACCGCCGCTTCGAAGAGATGTTGGGCTATGCCGCCGGTACGGCGGTGGGTGCGCCGACGCGTGACCTGTACTTCAGCGAAGACGAATACGCGCGCGCCGCCTCGACCTATGCCGAGCTCGACCGGGGGCGGATGCATGCGCGCGAGACGTGGGTGCGCCGGCAGGACGGCTCGGGATTCTGGTGCCGCGTGAGCGGCCGGGCGGTCGCGGCCGGTGACCCGGCGAAGGGCTACGTCTGGCTTCTCGAAGACATCAGCGAACGAAAGCGCGGGGACGAATCGCTGCACCGGCTGTTGCGCGAACAGGAGGCGGTGCTCGAGAACGCGCTCACCGGCATCATCTTCGTGAAAGAGCGGCGCATCGTGCGCTGCAACCGCCGCTTCGAGCAGATTTTCGGCTACGCGCCGGGCGAGCTCATCGAGCAAGCCACGCGTTTCATGTTCAGGAGCGACGCGGAATACGAGGCGGGCGGCGATGCCGTATACGAGGCCGTGTGGCGCGGCGAGACGCAGCAGCTCCGCCGCCAGCACCTGCGCAAAGACGGTAGCGTCATCTGGTGCTCGATCTCGGGCCGCGCGGTCGAGCCGCGCGATCCGTCGCAGGGCTCGGTATGGCTGTTCGAAGACATCACGCAGCAGCACGAGGCCGAGCAACGAATCGAGCGCGCGCTTGCCGAGCAGGAGTTGATCCTGGATAACGCGAGCGTCGGCATCGCGTTCGTGCGCAACCGCACCATCGCGCGCTGCAACCGCTATCTCGAGGAGATGGTGGGCGCAGGTCCGGGCGAGCTCATCGGGCAGAGCTCGAGCGTGCTCTTTGCCGAGCGCGACGAATGGCAGCAGGCGGGCGAGCTCGCATACTCGAACACCGCGCCCGGACAGACGCACGACAATGAATGCGCCTTCAGGCGGCGCGACGGCAGCAGCTTCCGCTGCCGCACGCGCGGCCGGCGCATCGATGCCGGAGACGAGATCCAGGAATGGATCTGGAGCTTCGAGGACGTCACCGCTGAGCGCGAAGCCGACGAGCGCGTGCAGCGCGCGCTCGCCGAGCAGGAGCTGATCCTCGACAACGCCACGGTCGGCATCAGCTTCGTCAGGAACCGCACCTACCAGCGATGCAATCCGCGCTTCGAGCAGATGTTCGGCTATGCCCCCGGCGAG
>JBHELS010000068.1:0-3463 GCA_046263015.1 Burkholderiales bacterium
ATCTCGGCGAAAGTGCCGGCGAGCTCGACGCCGGTCGCGCCGCCGCCCACGACCACGAACGTGAGCCAGGCCGCGCGCTTCCCCGCGTCGCGTTCGCGCTCGGCGCGCTCGAAGGCGAGAAGCACCCGGCGACGGATCTCGATCGCATCCTCGAGCGTTTTCAGCCCGGGGGCGAAGGCGGCCCATTCGTCATGGCCGAAGTAGCTGTGCGTCGTGCCCGCGGCGAGAATCAGGTAGTCGTACGCGATCTCCTCACCGTTATCCATGAGGATCGCGCGACGCGCGGGCTCGATCGTCCGCACCTCGCCGTAGAGCACCGTCGCATTGCGCTGGTGAGCGAGAATGTGGCGAATGGGCCCGGCGACCGACGGGGCCGAAAGCCCCGCGGTCGCGACCTGATAGAGAAGCGGCGTGAAGAGGTGGTGGTTCGTGCGGTCGATCACCGTCAGCTCGACCTTGGCACGCCGTAGCGCCTGCGCCGCCCAAAGGCCGCCGAAGCCGCAACCGACGATGACGACACGCGCGGGCGACATGCCGGCCGATGATACAAGTTGTTACGAAGTGCCGACTGCTGCCGTAGACGAACCGTGTCGTCGCGCGTTGTAATGGTCTCCACCACCCATGGGAGGAACACAAAGATGAAAATGACCTACAGCGCGCTCGCCGGCGCCCTTGGCGTCGCTTTTTGCGGCGCGGCCTTCGCGCAAGCCGGCACGGTGCAACGCGACATGAATCAGCAGCAGCGAATCGAGCAGGGCCTGCAGTCGGGGCAGCTCAATAGCCGGGAGGGCGCTCGCCTTGAGCGCGAGGAAGCGAAGGTGGAGCGAGACCAATCCCGCGCCATGAGGGACGGGACGCTCTCACCAGCGGAGAAGGCGCGCCTTGCGCGCGAGCAGAACAAGGTGAGCCGCGACATCTACCGCGAGAAGCACGACGCGCAGACGGGCAACCCGAACTCCGCCTCTTCGCAGCGCACGCAGGCGGATGTACAACGCAACATCAACCAGCAGCAGCGCATCGAGCAAGGCGTGCAGTCGGGCAGCCTGACGACGCGCCAAGCGGGCAAGCTCGAGCGCGGTGAAGCGCGTATCGAGCGCAGGGAAGCCCGCGCCGGTGCCGACGGCCACGTCGGCGCACGCGAGCAGCGGCGTATTCAGAAGGCGGAGAACCGCGAGAGCCGCCGCATCTACCGGCAGAAGCACGACGCACAAACCAAGTAGGACTAGCATGGCCGCATGAGCGCGGCCGAATTCGCGCAACTCAAGCCCGGCCTCCGCGGCGAGGCCGGGCTTGTCGTTTCACCGGAGCATACCGCGCCGCGCGTCGGGAGCGGCGCCATCGCGGTTCTCGCCACGCCGGTGATGATCAACCTTATGGAAGCGGCGGCGCTCGCCGCGGTCGAGCGTTTTCTACCCGCGGGTTACCAGAGCCTCGGCACGGTACTCAACGTGCGCCACATCGCAGCCACCCCGGCCGGCATGCGCGTTCGCGCGAGTGCCGTCGTCGAGGCTCTGGAAGGACGCACGATCCGCTTCACAGTCGAGGCGCACGACGAGCGCGAGCTGATCGGCGACGGCACGCACGAGCGCGTGGTGGTCAACGTGGCGAAGTTCGATCAGCGCGTGCAGCGCAAGCTCAGCCGTTGACCTCTGCTGCTCGTCCGCGCGCAAAAAACTCGCGGGCGAGGAGAACAATCGACATTAGCGCTTCCTCTTGCTTTCGGCGTAGCTAGCGGCAAGGAACTCGAGCATGACGGCCACCCGCGGCAGGCGGTGGCGGTCCTGGGGGTAGAGCGCGTACATTGGCACTCGTTCCGTGCAGTGATATTCGCGCAGCACGCGCACCAAGCGTCGCGCACGCAAGTCGCGCGCGACAATGAAATCGTTGAGATGCACGATGCCGAGCCCGAGTAGCGCGAGCTGTAGCACGCAGTCGTTATTGTTGGCGCCGATGCTCGGCACGATAGGCATTACCCGCCGGCCGGCCGGCGTATCGAAGGGCCACTGCGCCCGTCCCGGGAGAGTGAGCGTGATGCAGCTATGGTGCGCGAGCTCATCGGGCGATCGCGGCGTGCCGCGCTGCGCGAGGTAATCGGGTGCTGCGCAAAGCACGCGCTCGAACTCGCCGAGCTTGCGCGCCACAACCGACTGGTCGCGCGGTGGGCCGGGGCGGACCGAGATATCGATGCCCTCGCGCACGAGATCGAAATCGCGGTCTTCGACCAGGAGCTCGATCTGCACCTCCGGATAGCGCCGCTGGAACCGTGGCAGCGTAGGTACGACCTGGTGGGTAGCGAAGCCGACGCCGACATGAAGCCGCAGCTTGCCGCGCGGGCGCTCGCGCGAGCGCCCGATCTCGGTCTCGGCGTCTTCCAGCTCGCCGAGGACGCGGCGGCAGCGGGCGAGGAAAAGCTCGCCTTCGGCCGTCGGCGTGAGCTTGCGTGTCGTGCGGTTCAGGAGCCGCGCACCGAGCGTGCGCTCGAGGCGGCTGACGAGTTTGGAGAGCGCCGAGGGGCTGAGCTTCAGCTCGCGCGCGGCGGCGGAGAAGCCGCCGAGCTCGATCGAGCGCACGAAGGCCTCCATCTCACCGCGGTCGCCGATCCGGGCTATTTATGACTCCAGGTCACAGGCGCTTTGCCGCCGCGCCGCATTGTAAAGCGCACTTCTTCCCGTAGAGTGCACGGCGTGCGGGTTGCCCAAATTCTTCCGGCCTTGCTGCTCGGCGCGCTGGCCGTCTCGGCGGCGGCGCAGGCGCCGTCCTGGCCGGCGAAGCCGATCCGTGTGGTCGTGCCGGTGCCACCGGCGGGCGCCGTGGACATCGTGGCGCGCATCGCGGCAAGCGGGTTGAGCGGCCCGCTTGGGCAGCCGGTAATCGTTGAAAGCCGTGCTGGCGCTAGGGGCGTGCTCGGCACCGAGTTGGTCGCCAAGGCAGCGCCAGACGGCTATACCCTGCTCGTCACGAGCAACGCTTTCATGGTGATGCCGTTCGTCGAGCGCAAGTTGCCTTTCGATGTACTCACGAGCTTCGCGCCGGTCTCACTGCTCGCCACCCAGCCGCTGGTGCTCGCCGTGCATCCGGCGATCGCCGTGCACTCGGTGAACGAGTTCGTCACGCTGGCGAAGAGCCGACCCGTCGGCATTTCTTTTGCCACGGGCGCGCTCGGCCATTATCTGGCAGCGGAATACTTTCGCCGGCTTGCCGGCTTCGACATGACGCATGTGCCTTACAAGGGCGGCCCGGCGGCGGTGAACGATCTCGTCGGGGGCCAAGTACCGGTCGCGCTCACCGGCCAGTCGCCGATGATTTCCTACGCGCGCAGCGGCCGCATCCGCGCGATCGCCGTTACCTCCAAGCAGCGTTCTACAGCGCTGCCCGAGGTGCCCACGCTCGCCGAATCCGGCATCCCGAACATCGATCTTTTCGAATCGATCCTGATGATGGCGCCCGCCGGTACGCCGCCGCA
>JBHELS010000069.1:0-2609 GCA_046263015.1 Burkholderiales bacterium
CACCCGCACCTGCGGATCTTCGGTCAGCCGGTTCGCGAGCACACAGCCCGCCGAGCCCGCGCCGACGATCACATAGTCGTACGAATTCGGGTCCAGGACCGAAATTCCGTTACGCTATTTATTTCGTACCAAGTACGAAATAAATACCGTAACGGAATTTCGGTCTCGGACTCGAATTCGTACGACTATGTGATCGTCGGCGCGGGGTCGGCGGGCTGCGTGCTCGCGAACCGGCTGACCGAAGATCCGCAGGTGCGGGTGCTGGTTCTCGAAGCGGGCGGCTGGGATCGCGATCCGTGGCTGCGCATACCGCTCGCGTGGGGCCGGATCCTGACGCGCCGGCTGCACGACTGGGGGTACTTTGCCGAGCCCGAGGAAAGTGTCGGCGGCCGCACGGTCGAATGCGCGCGCGGCAAGGTGGTGGGCGGCTCCTCATCGATCAACGCCATGGCGTACGTGCGCGGCCATCGTGCCGATTACGAGCGCTGGGCGGGGCAGCACGGCCTTCGTTCCTGGTCGTACGCCAATGCGTTGCCGTACTTCCGGCGCCAGGAATCCTGGGAAGACGGCGCGAGCACGTACCGGGGGGGCCATGGGCCGCTCGCGACGCGCCGATCGCGCTATGCCGATCCGCTTTTCGACGCCTGGCTCGAGGCGGGCGTCGCGGCGGGCCACCCGGTGACCGAGGATTACAACGGCGCGGAACAGCACGGGTTCGCGCGCATGCAAGTGACGATCCGTAACGGCCGGCGCTGCAGCGCGGCCGATGCGTACCTGCGCCCGGCGCTGCGCCGCACGAACTTGCGCATCGCGGTGCGCGCGCACGCGATGCGCGTGGTCTTCGAGCACGGACGCGCCGCCGGCGTCGAGTACGGGCAAGGCGGGCAAACGCGCCTCGCACGCGCCGAGCGCGAGGTACTGCTCGCGGGCGGCGTAATCAATTCGCCGCAGCTCCTCATGCTCTCGGGCGTCGGCGATCCCGCGGAACTCGGAAAACACGGCATCACGGTTCGCGCCGAAGCGAAGGGCGTCGGCCGCAATCTGCAGGACCACGTCATGGCGCCGCTCCCTTACCGGCGAAAGGACGAGGGTCCATTTCTGCGCGCCATGCGCTATGACCGCATCGCGCTCGAGCTCGCGAAGTGCTATGTGCTCGGCAAAGGCATCGCCACCGATCTTCCCGGGCCGCTCGTCGCTTTTCTCAAGACCGATGCGGCGCGCGCCGTCCCCGATATTCAGTTCCTCTTCCAGGGCGCGCCGCTCGGCGCCGGGCCGTATCTATGGAAGCCGTTCGTCGACGCCTTCGCCTGCGTCGTCGTGCTTCTTCGGCCCGAGAGCCGCGGCCGCGTCGAGCTCGCATCGAGCGATCCGGCGAAGCCGCCGCGCATTCGCCAGAACTTCTTGAGCGCCCAGGCCGACTGGCGAACCCTGCGCGCAGGCATCCGCCTCGCGCGGCACGTCGCGCGCCAGTCGCCGCTCGCGCGGCACATCGCGGCGGAGATTGCGCCCGGGAACGGCAAGGAAGCCGATGCCGATCTCGATGCGCATATACGCGCCACGTCGATTACCGTGCATCATCCGCTCGGAACCTGCCGCATGGGAGACGTCGTGGACGAGGAGCTGCGCGTGCGGGGGGTGGAGCGGCTGCGCGTGGTCGACGCCTCCGTGATACCCGACCTCGTGGGGGGCAACATCAATGCGCCGGTGATGATGCTCGCCGAGCGGGGCGCGGATCTCATCCGCGGCCGGAGGCCGCTTGAACCGGTCCATTGATGCGTTCGCCGCGGCGCTTGAGAAGCTGCTCGGGGCGGCGCTCATCGTCGCCGTCCTCTACAACTTCGTGAACGTGGTGGGGCGCTATGTCGTGGGACGCACCTTTATTTCCGCCGACGAGGTGCAGATCTACCTCATGGTGTACATCGCCTTCCTCGGCGCCGCGGTCGCGACGTGGCGGCGGGTGCACCTGCGCATGGATGTGCTCGTGCACCGCCTGCCCGAGCGCGTGCGGCTCGCGCTCGGCGTGCTCGAGATCGCGCTCGTCGTGGTGCTCGCGGGGTTCGTCCTCTACGTTTCCTCCGGCTACGTGAACCAGATGGCGGGACTCGACGCGCGCAGCCAGAATGCCGGCATTCCGATGTGGATTCCGCATAGCGCGATCGCGATCGGCTTCGGGCTGATCGCCGCGCTCTCCGCAATCCAATTCATTCAATTGTGGAAAAAGGGAGAAGGACCATGATGCGGCTTGCGGTACTCGCGGCGGCGGCGCTCGTCGGCTCGGCGAACGCCCAGCAATTCACGATGAAGCTCTCGACCTCGACCTCGGGCGATGCGCTGGTCGAATGGCTCAACACTTTCGCGAAAGGCGTCAACTCGAGCTCCGGCGGGCGCATCAAAGCCGAGGTGTATCCCGCGAGCCAGCTCGGCTCGATCCCGCGCACGATCGAGGGGGTCGCGCTCGGCACGATCGAAATGTCGTTCAACGCCTCGGGCTTCTACGAGCCGCTCGAGCCGCGCTTCGCGGTGCTCTCGGCGCCGGGGCTTTTCGACAGCCAGGAGCACGGCTTCAAGGTGCTGAACGACCCTGCGATCCGCAGCCGCCTCGCCACCTT
>JBHELS010000070.1:0-8049 GCA_046263015.1 Burkholderiales bacterium
CATCCGTTCGATCTGCCGCTGGAACGCGATGGTGATGGTGGTACGCGCGAACAAGAATGACGACGAGCTCGGTGGCCACCTTGCGAGCTTCGCCTCGGTCGGCACGCTCTTTGGCACCGGACAGCAGCACTTCTGGCACGCTCCCAGCGACGGCCACGGCGGCGACCTGATTTACTTTCAGGGACATTCTTCGCCGGGCGTGTATGCGCGCTCGCTGATGGAAGGACGGCTGTCGCAGGAGAAGTTGCTCAATTTCCGGCGCGAGGTCGACGGCAAGGGCGTCTCGTCCTATCCGCACCCGTGGCTGATGCCCGACTACTGGCAATTCCCGACCGTATCGATGGGTCTCGGGCCGATCCAGGCGATCTACATGGCGCGCTACCTGAAGTACCTGCAGGCACGCGGCCTTGCCCAGACCGAGAACCGCAAAGTGTGGGTGTTCTGCGGCGACGGCGAGATGGACGAGCCGGAATCGATGGGCGCGATCGGGCTCGCGGCGCGTGAAAGGCTCGATAACCTGATCTTCGTGGTGAATTGCAACCTGCAGCGGCTCGACGGGCCAGTGCGCGGCAACGGCAAGATCATCCAGGAGCTGGAAGGCGAGTTCCGCGGCGCCGGCTGGAACGTGATCAAGGTGATTTGGGGCTCGTACTGGGACCCGCTGCTCGCGCGCGACAAGGACGGCGTGCTCGTGCGCATCATGGAGGAATCGGTCGACGGCGAGTACCAGAACTACAAGGCGAACGACGGCGCCTTCGTGCGCAAGCATTTCTTCGGCAAGCATCCGAAGGCGCTCGAGCTCGTCGCGCGGATGAGCGACGAGGACATCTGGCGCCTGAATCGTGGCGGCCACGATCCACACAAGGTGTACGCCGCCTACGCTGCGGCCATGAAGCACAAGGGCCAGCCGACGGTAATCCTCGCCAAGACGATCAAAGGGTTTGGCTTGGGCAAGCAGGGGCAGGCGAAGAACCCGACGCACCAGCTGAAGAAAGTCGACATCGCGACCATTCGCGAGATGCGCGACCAGTTCAACATCCCGATTCCCGACGACAAGCTGGAAGAGCTGCCGTTCTATATCCCGCCGCCGGACGCGCCGGAAATGAAGTACCTGAACGAGCGGCGCAAGGCGCTCGGCGGCTACCTGCCGCAACGCCGCCAGAAAGCGGAAAAAGCGCCCGCGGTGCCGGCGCTATCGGCATTCGACGCGATCCTCAAGGGCTCGGGCGAAGGGCGCGAGATCTCCACGACCATGGCGTTCGTGCGTGTCCTCACGGCGCTGGTGCGCGACAAGGAGATCGGCAGGCACATCGTGCCGATCGTGCCGGACGAGGCGCGCACCTTCGGCATGGAAGGCATGTTCCGGCAGCTCGGCATCTTCGCGCCCGAGGGCCAGAAGTACGAGCCGGTCGACAAGGATCAGGTGATGTACTACCGCGAGGACAAGGCGGGGCAGATCCTCGAGGAAGGCATCAACGAACCGGGCGCGATCTCGTCGTGGATCGCCGCGGCCACCTCGTACAGCCACTCGAACGTCGTCACGATCCCGTTCTACATCTTCTACTCGATGTTCGGCCTGCAGCGCGTCGGCGACCTCGCCTGGGCGGCGGCCGATCAGCGCGCGCGTGGTTTCCTGCTCGGCGCCACCGCCGGACGCACGACGCTGAACGGTGAAGGCCTGCAGCACGAGGACGGGCACTCGCATGTCTTCTCGTCCGTGATTCCCAACTGCGTCTCCTACGATCCGACTTACGGCTACGAGGTCGCAGTGATCGTCCACGACGGCCTGCGCCGCATGGTCGCGAATCAGGAGGATGTCTACTACTACATCACCCTGATGAATGAGAACTACGAGCATCCCGCGATGCCGGAGGGCGTTGAGGCCGGGATCCTGAAGGGCGCCTACTTGTTGCGGGAGTCGAAAGCGAAGCACAAGCAGCGTGTCCAGCTCCTGGGTTCGGGCACCATCCTGCGCGAGGTGCTCGCCGGCGCTGAGCTCCTCGAATCGGACTGGGGCGTCGCCGCGGATGTCTGGAGTGCGACGAGCTTCACCGAGCTCAGGCGCAACGGCCTCGCCGCGGATCGCTGGAACATGCTGCATCCCGAGGCGAAAGCGCGCATCCCTTACATCACCGAGTGTCTCGACAAGCGGCCAGCCGGCCCCGTCGTCGCGGCTTCAGACTACATCAAGACCTTTGCCGATCAGATCCGGCCGTTCATCCCGCGGGATCGGGCCTACCGCGTGCTCGGCACCGACGGCTTCGGCCGCTCCGACTCGCGCGCGAAGCTGCGGCACTTCTTCGAAGTCAATCGCTACTTCGTCGCCATTGCCGCGCTGAAAGCGCTTGCCGACCAGGGCGACGGCAAAGCAAAGACGGTCGCGGATGCGATCAAGAAGTACAACATCGATCCCGACAAAGCCGACCCGGTCACGGTATGAGCCAGGTCGTCGTCCCGGACATCGGCGACTTCAAGGAAGTTGAAGTCATCGAGGTGCTCGTCAAACCGGGCGACGCCGTGACCAAGGAGCAATCGCTCATCACGCTCGAGTCCGACAAGGCAACGATGGAGATCCCATCGCCCTCCGCGGGCGTCGTCACCGAGCTGAAAGTGAAAACGGGCGACAAGGTTTCGCAGGGCACGCCGATCCTCGTCCTCGATGCGAAAAACGAGGCGGCGCCTCGCAGGGATGAAGCGAAAAAAGAGGTGAAGCGCGAAACGCCGGCAGGTGCGCCCGCACCCGCGGCATCCGCACCCGCACCGGCCGCGGGGCCGGGCGCGTCGCAAACGGTCGCCGTCCCCGATATCGGCGACTTCAAGGATGTCGAAGTGATCGAGGTGCTCGTCAAGCCGGGGGATCGCGTGGTGAAGGAGCAATCGCTCATCACGCTCGAATCCGACAAGGCGACGATGGAAATACCGTCGCCCGCGGCCGGCGTCGTCAAGGATCTGAAGGTCAAGACCGGCGACAAGATTTCGCAGGGCGCACCGATCCTCGTCCTCGAAGCCACCGAACAGCGCGCCGAGCCGCGTGCCGAGCCAAGCGAAGCGCCGCAAGCCGCCGCCTCTCCGCCGAGCGCGCCAGCGCCGAGGCCCGCGACAACAGAGCCGCGCGAGTCTGCGGCCCCCGGAACGAAGCCGCATGCGAGCCCTTCAGTGCGCAAGTTCGCGCGCGAGCTCGGCGTCGAGCTCGCTCAGTTGCAGGGGACCGGCCCCAAGGGCCGCATCCTCCATAGTGACGTGCAGGCCTTCGTGAAAAGCGCGTTGGCCGGGGGCGCTGGCGCTCGCGCTGCGCCGGCGGCCAAGGCGGGCGGCGGGCTGCCGTTCAATCTGCCGCCATGGCCGGAAGTCGACTTTGCCAAGTTCGGGCCGGTCGAGACGAAGCCGCTGGCGCGCATTCAGAAGCTTTCCGGCCCGTATCTGCACCGCAACTGGATCTCGATTCCGCACGTCACCCAGTGCGACGACGCTGACATTACCGACCTCGAGGCGTTCCGCAAGGCGCAGACCGCGGAGACCGAGAAAAAGGGCTTCAAGCTCACCATGCTCGCCTTCATGATCAAGGCGTGCGTGACGGCGCTGAAAGCTTTCCCGCAATTCAATGCCTCGCTCGACAAGTCGGGCGAGAACATCATCGTCAAGAAGTACTACCACATCGGTGTCGCGGTCGACACAGCCGGCGGGCTCGTGGTGCCGGTGGTACGCGACGCCGATCGCAAGGGGGTATTCGATCTCGCGCACGAGCTCTCTGAAATTTCCAAGGTGGCGCGCGACGGAAAATTGAAACCGGCCGACTTGCAAGGCGGCACGTTCTCCATCTCGAGCCTGGGCGGCATCGGCGGTACGTATTTCACGCCGATCATCAATGCGCCCGAGGTGGCGATTCTCGGCGTCTCGCGCTCGAGCCTGCGGCCGGTATGGAACGGAAAAGAGTTCACGCCGCGGCTCGTGCTGCCGCTCTCGCTCTCGTACGACCACCGTGTCGTCGACGGCGCGACGGCTGCGCGCTTTACCTCGTTCCTCGTCTCCGTACTCTCCGATATCCGCAAGCTGATCCTCTAGTGGCGAGTTCCGAGGTCAAGGTCCCCGATATCGGGGACTTCAAGAACGTCGAAGTTATCGAGGTGCTGGTCAAGCCAGGCGACGCGGTCGCGAAGGAGCAGTCGCTCGTTACGCTCGAATCCGACAAGGCGACGATGGAGATCCCTTCACCGGGCGCCGGTGTGGTGAAAGAGCTTCGCGTGAAGGTGGGCGACAAGGTGTCGCAAGGCTCGCCTATCCTGCTCCTCGATGGCGACGATGGACAGCAACCCACCGCGCGCGAATCGCCGAAGGCAGCGCTACCGCCGGCGCCGTCACGACCGGCCGCCGCGCCGACGCCGCCTCCGGTGCGCGCCGCCGGCGGCGATGTCGATTGCGACGTGGTGGTGATCGGCGCCGGCCCGGGTGGCTATTCCGCCGCGTTTCGCGCCGCGCACCTTGGGCTTCGCACCGTGCTTGTCGAGCGCTATCCGTCGCTCGGCGGCGTCTGCCTCAATGTGGGTTGCATTCCGTCGAAGGCGCTGCTGCATACGGCGGCGATCGTCGATGCGGCGCGCGCGCTCGCCGACCACGGCGTCGCCTTCGGCGAGCCGAAGGTCGACCTCGCGAAGCTGCGCACTTTCAAGAACAAGGTGGTGGGCAAGCTGACGGGCGGCCTCGCGGCGATGGCGAAGATGCGCAAAGTGACGGTCATCCAGGGCGTCGCCCAATTCGCGGGCCCGCATGAGCTCGCGATTGAGGCCAAGGAGGGAAAGAAATCGCTCCGCTTTGCGAACGCGATCATCGCCGTGGGCTCGCAGGCGGCGAAGCTTCCTTTCCTGCCCGAGGATCCGCGCATCGTCGATTCGACGGGCGCCCTCGAGTTGCCGTCGGTGCCGAAGAAGATGCTGATCATCGGTGGCGGCATCATCGGCCTGGAAATGGGCACGGTGTATTCGACGCTCGGCACACGGCTCGACGTGGTCGAAATGATGGACGGTCTGATGCTCGGCGCCGATCGGGACCTGGTCGCGGTCTGGCAGAAGTACAACGCCAAACGCTTCGATCGCATCATGCTGCAGACGAAGACGACCAAGGTGGAGGCGAGCGCCAAGGGATTGCGCGTCTCTTTCGAAGGCAAGGAGGCCGAGACCTACGACATGATCCTCGTTTCCGTCGGACGCGCGCCGAACGGCAAGAAGATCGGCGCCGACAAGGCGGGCGTTGCGGTGACGGAGCGCGGCTTCATCGACAGCGATTCGCAGATGCGCACCAATGTGCCGCACATCTTCGCGATTGGCGACGTGGCGAAGAATCCGATGCTCGCGCACAAGGCGGTGCACGAGGCGCACGTCGCTGCCGAGGCGGCGGCGGGCCACAAGTCGCACTTCGACGCGCGTGTCATTCCGTCCGTCGCTTACACCGATCCCGAGATCGCCTGGGTCGGCCTCACCGAAGACGAGGCGAAGAAGGCGGGCACCAAGGTGGGCGTCGCCAAGTTCCCGTGGTCCGCCTCGGGTCGCGCCATCGCCAATGCGCGCGATGAGGGGTTCACCAAGCTCATTTTCGACGCGGACGACCATCGGGTGCTGGGCGGCGCCATCGTCGGCCCGGGTGCAGGCGATCTGATCAGCGAGATCGCACACGCGATCGAGATGGGCTCGGATGCGACGGACCTCGGCAAGACGATCCATCCCCATCCCACGACTGCCGAGTCCGTCGGCATGGCGGCCGAGGCTTTCGAAGGCGTGTGCACCGATCTTCCGCCGCAGCGCAAGCGCTAGAAGGTCCGTCCCGGGTTAGGTTATGAGCCAAGATGATCAAAAACGGGCGGTGGCGCAGGCGGCGCTCAAGTATTCGCAGGAGGGCGTGATCGGCGTTGGCTCGGGCTCGACGGTCAACATGTTTATCGATGCGCTCGCCACGGTGAAGGGGCGTATCGAGGGGGCGGTGGCGGCCTCCGAGGCGAGCGCCGAGCGGCTGAAGAAGCACGGCATCCGCGTCTTCGATCTGAACAGCGTGAATGAACTGCGGGTCTACGTCGACGGCGCCGACGAGGTGACCGAGCACCTGCATATGGTGAAGGGCGGCGGCGGCGCACTCACGCGCGAGAAGATCATCGCCGCCGTGGCGAAAGAGTTCATTTGCATCTGCGATGCGTCGAAGCTCGTCGGCGTGCTCGGCAAGTTTCCGCTGCCGATCGAGGTGATCCCGATGTCTCGCAGCTACGTCGGCCGGGAACTTCTCCGCCGCGGAGCGCAACCCGTGCTGCGCGAGAACACCAAGACTGACAACGGCAATCTGATCCTCGATTGCCACGGGCTCACGCTCCTCGATCCGCCCACGATGGAGGCGGAGCTGAACAACATCGCCGGTGTGGTGACGAACGGCATCTTTGCCCGCCGCCCGGCCGATGTGCTGCTCGTGGCCGGGCCGGGCGGCGTTCGCACGCTCACGACGAAGCGCGGCTAGTTGCGCCGCGACGTCCTGCTGCTCTCGGCGGCAGCGTTCACGAGCTCCGCCAGCCTGCGCGCGACCGACCCGCTGCTGCCGCTCATCGCCGAGGACTACGGCGTGACGACGGGCGCCGCGGCGGCCGCGGTCACGGCCTTTGCGCTCGCCTATGGACTCCTGCAAGTGGTGTGCGGCCCGCTCGGCGATCGCTACGGACGCTATCGCACGATCGCGGCCGCCGCGTTCGTCTCGGCGCTCGGCTCCGCCGCCTGCGCCATGGCGCCCGATCTGCGCACTCTCGTGGCCGCGCGCTTCATCGCCGGCGCGACGATCGGCGCTTTCATTCCGCTCTCGCTCGCCTGGATCGCCGACAGCTTTCCGTATGAGGAACGCCAACCCGTGCTGGCGCGCTTTCTCATCGGACAGATGGTCGGCATCGGCTTTGGCACCGCGCTCGCCGGCGCGCTCGGCGAGCGCTACGGCTGGCGCGGCATTTTCGTGCTGCTCGCGGCGGCGCTTCTGCTTATCGCCGTGCTGCTGACGCTCGAAGCGCGCCGGCAACCGCGTCCCGCGGCGCGCGCCCGGATCGCGCAAAGCTTCGCGCGCATGCCGCGCCTTCTCGGCGAGCCCTCGGTGCGCGGACTCCTCGCGATCGGCTTTTCGGAGGGGTTTTTGATCTTCGGCGCGCTCGCCTTCGTCGCGCTGCATTTTCAGCGGCGCTTCGGCCTCGGACCCGGCGCCGCCGGCTCCCTCGTCGCGCTCTATGCGCTGGGCGGGCTTGCCTACGCGGCCGTCGCGCCGCGCGCCTTACGGCGTTTCGGCGAAATCGGTCTTGCCACCTTGGGTGGCGGTGCGCTCGCCGCCGGCTATGCGGTGCTCGCGATCAGTCCCTTGCTCGCATTGGCCGCGCTCGCGCTCGGCGCCATCGGCGGCGGCTTCTACATGTTTCACACGACGCTGCAGACCAAGCTCACGCAGGTGGCGCCGACCGCGCGCGGTTCTGCGGTCGCGCTCTTTGCGACGTTTCTTTTCATGGGCCAGGCGAGCGGCGTGTGGCTCGCTTCGCATCTCGCCGATACGCTTGGCATCGCGCCGGTGTTCGGCGTTTCGGCGCTCGGGCTCACGGTGCTCGCGGTCGCGTTTCGCCGACGGCTGCTTAGGGTGGCGACGTCAAGCTGACGAAATAGTTATGCACCTGACCCCGAATTCGCGTGGGCGCTGAGGACGTCGGCGACGCACGCGGTGAGGCGCTTGGCGTAGTCGAGGTGCAGGAACTCGTTCGGCCCATGCGCGTTCGAGTGCGGGCCGAGGACGCCGGTGATGAAAAACTGCGCGCGCGGGAATTTCTCGCCGAGCATCGCCATGAACGGGATGGTGCCGCCTTCGCCCATCCACATCGCCGGTTTGCCGTAGTGCCGGCGCGAAGCGGCATCGACCGACTCCTCCAGCCACGGCGCGGTGGCGGGCGCGTTCCAGCCGGTCGCGGCCTGTCCGTATTCGTACTTGACGCGAGCGCCGTAAGGCGGGTCGTGCTCGAGCACCTCTTTCAATCGGCGCGCCGCCTGCTCGGCATTC
>JBHELS010000071.1:0-2831 GCA_046263015.1 Burkholderiales bacterium
TTGCCGATGTCTGCATCGTTCGGCGTCCCGGTAAAGCGAGCGGCGGCTGCATCGAAGGAAAGAGCAGATTGAACGTGCCGGCCATCTCGGATCCCTCGAGATAGCCGCGCTGGTTCATCTTGCGCTCGAGGTTCGCAACCGACTCCTCGTCGATGAAGACACCGAGCTCGCCCGGCTGGGAAAAATCGAGCAGGCTGACGAAGTAGGTCGCACTTTTCACCCGATCGTCATGCCTCGCCGCGAGGTAGCCGAGTGTCGCGCCGAGGAGCGTGCCGCCCAGGCAATAGCCGATGATGTTCATCTCGCGCTGGCCGGTGGCGCGCGTCACCGCTTCCATGGCCGCGAGCGGGCCTTCGATCATGTAATCCTCGAAGCCCTTCTGCGAGAGGCGGGCATCCGGGTTCACCCACGAGAGCACGAACACTGTGTGGCCCTGCTCCACCGCCCAGCGGATGAACGAGTTCTTCTCTCGCAGATCGAGGATGTAGTACTTGTTGATCCAGGGCGGAATGATGACGAGCGGCCGCCGATAGACCTGGCTCGTGATCGGCAAGTACTGGATGAGCTGCATGAGCTCACTCTGGAAGATCACCTTCCCGGGGCTGGTGGCGACGTTGCGGCCGAGCTGGAACGCCGCTTCGTCGGTCATCGAAATGCGCAGCTCCCCGCCGCCTCGTTCTATGTCGGCGAGCAGGTTATTCAGCCCGCGCACCAGGTTCTGACCGCCGCTTGCGATCGTCTCGCGCAGCACTTGCGGGTTGGTCATCAGGAAGTTCGACGGCGCGACCGCCTCGACGTACTGCCGGGTGAAGAAGGCCACCTTGCGCTCCGACTCGGCTGACAAACCGTGCACGTTCCCGACGAGCTGCTGGATGTGGCGTGCCCACACAAGGTACGACTGCTTGATGAAATCGAACAAAAAATTCTTCGACCATTCCTCGTCCTTGAAGCGCCAGTCGCCCTTTGCCGGTTGCGCCACCGGCGGCATCGGTACGCCAAGCGCATTCATCCAGCTCGCCTGGAGAACGCGCACCTGATCGAGCCAGAGGCTCATGGCGCTCGTGGTGAGAAGCATCGGGTTCGATGCGAGGCGCACATAGAGATCCATGAACGCCTTGGCGATGCCGAGCTCGTCGCGCATTGCCGCGGACAGTGCGGCGGTCTGCTTTTGCGCGAAATCGCCAAAGATGCGCGAGGAGCGCTCGGCCACCTGCTGGCAGACCTTGGCGAGTTCGGCGGTTTCGGTCGGATTAGCGGGCTGCATATCTCATGATGCCATCAGCGCCCTCGCTGCGCTTTACCTCATCTGCGTAGTAGAGGTAGTGCAGGTGGGCTATCGCCTCGCCCATGGCGAAGAAGGTCTGATGCGCGTCGAGCGGCCTGCGGAAAAGTACCGGCAGCAGGTCGCCGGCGCTGCGCTCCCCCCTGGCGAGCTCACTCTTTAGCTCGGCAAAGCGCGCGCGATGGTGCGCCTCGAGCTCCGCCACGCGTTCGTGCGCGCCGCGAAAGGGTTTCCCGTGCGACGGCAAGACCAGCACATCCGCCGGCAGCTCGCGATAGCGCCGGATCGAATCCAGAAAAAGGCGCAATGGATCGCCCTCGGGGTCGATCGACCACACGCTCACATTGGTCGAGATGGTCGAAAGGAGCATATCCCCCGCGATGAGGACGTTTAGCGCTTCGCAATAAAGCGACAGGTGCTCAGGCGCATGGCCATGACCGATGATCGCCCGCCATTCGTGCCTGCCGATGCGCACCACGTCCCCGTCGATGATGCGCCGATAGGAATGCGGGAAATCGGGCACCAGCTCGGCGTAGCGGTTGCGGCTGCTCGTCATGCCGCGAGCGCGCCCCTCGTCGAGGCCGTTTCGCCGAAAGACGGCCAGTACCGCCTCGGTCGTATAGCCCGCTGCGCGCTCACGCACTGCATGTGCCGTCAGGTACTCGCCCTGCGTCGTCCAAATCTCGACGCCAAAGCGCGCGCAAATCCAAGCCGCATTGCCGGCGTGATCCGGGTGATAGTGCGTGAGGATCACCCGCTTCACCTTGCCCGCGCTCGGAAAGATGCTTTCCCACAGGGCACGGGTCTCATCGTTGCCGATGCCGCAGTCGACGATCGTCGTCCCGTCCCCCTCGTCGAGGAGCCAGAGATTGATGTGATCGAGTTGGAACGGCAGCGGCATCGACAGCCAGCGCACCCCCGGCGCCACTTCGCGCGCGGTACCCCGGGACGGAACATCGGCAAAGGGGTAGACAAGCGAGGACATTGCAGCCGCGCAATCTATCCTATAAAACGTCGCCTTTTGCGACCGAGGGGGAGGAGTCCATGAAACGAAACGTCACCGCTTTGGCCGTCGCCGGCGCCTGCTTGTCGATGAGCGCGGCATGGCAAGCACGCGCCGCAGGCTTCGCGCTTCATGAACAGGGCATAAGCGGCCTTGGCAATGCGTACGCTGGCGCCGCCGCCGTAGCGGAAGATGCCACCACCGTCTGGTGGAACCCCGCGGGCATGGCCCGCCTAGCGCCGGGCAAACACGTCGTACTCGGCGGCGCCTATATCGTGCCTTCCACCGAATTCAGTAATCGCGGCAGCGTCCCCGCCGCGTTGAGCAATCCGGCATTCACGGGCAGCGGCGGCGACGCGGGCGAATCGAAGCTCGTGCCGAACCTTTTCTTCGCCATGGATCTCGCGCCCGCGTGGAACATCGGCTTGGGGGTGAGCGTGCCCTTCGGGCTTGCGACCAAGTACGACGCGAACTGGATCGGCCGCTTTCAGGGCATCGAGTCCGAAGTGAAGACCGTCAACATCAATCCGGCGGTCTCGTTCAAGG
>JBHELS010000072.1:0-16608 GCA_046263015.1 Burkholderiales bacterium
TTTTTCTTCAACCCGATCCGCTATACGAGCATGGGCCTCGGTGTGATCGAAGCCATGATGGTCGGCCTGCCGGTCGTCGCGCTGGCGACGACCGAGATGACGACGGTGATTCGCGACGGGCTGAATGGCTTCATCGATACGCAACCAAAGCGCCTGATAGAGCGCATGCGCGCGCTCCTTCTCGATCCGCAATTGGCAAAAGCCTTGGGCGACGAGGCACGCCGCACGGCGCTCGAGCGTTTCAACATCAAGCGCTTCGTCGCCGACTGGAACGCCGCGTTCGCCGACGTGACCGGAGCAAAAAATGAGAGATTCGCAGCGTAAACGGGTGCTCGTCACGGGCGGCGCGGGGTTTCTCGGCTCGCATCTTTGCGAGCGGCTCCTTGCCGACGGCGCGGACCTGCTATGCGTCGATAATTTCTACACCGGCACCAAGGAAAACTTGCGCGGCGCGATCGCTCATCCGCTCTTCGAGCTGTTGCGCCATGACGTCACCTTTCCGCTCTACGTCGAGGTGGATGAGATCTACAACCTCGCGTGTCCGGCATCGCCGGTGCATTACCAGTTCGATCCCGTGCAGACGACCAAGACGAGCGTGCACGGCGCGATCAACATGCTCGGCCTCGCGAAACGCGTCAAGGCGAAGATCTTCCAGGCCTCGACCTCGGAGGTGTACGGCGATCCAACGGTGCATCCGCAGAAGGAGAACTACTGGGGTCACGTGAATCCCGTAGGCTCGCGCTCCTGCTATGACGAGGGCAAGCGCTGCGCCGAGACGCTCTTCTTCGATTACCGGCGCCAGCACAACCTGCCGATCAAGGTGGCGCGCATCTTCAACACGTACGGCCCGCGCATGCACCCGAACGACGGGCGCGTGGTATCGAACTTCATCGTGCAGGCGCTGCAAGAAAAGCCGATCACTGTGTACGGCAAAGGCCGGCAGACACGCTCGTTCTGCTACGTGAGCGATCTGATCGATGGCATCGTACGACTGATGGCGAGCGACGACGACTTCACCGGACCGGTGAATCTCGGCAATCCGCATGAGTGTACGGTGCTCGAGCTCGCCGAGACGATCGTTGAGATGATCGGCTCGCGCTCCGAAATAAAGTTCGCGCCGCTCCCCTCCGACGACCCGGCGCGGCGCTGCCCGGACATCACGCTTGCGCGCGCGATGCTTAAATGGGAGCCGCGCGTGCCGCTCGCCGAAGGCCTTGCCCGCACTATCGAGTACTTCGATCAGCAGCTGCGGGGTCGCGCAGGGGCGCGCCTCGCTCAGAACGTGCCGTTGTAGACGGCACAGCCGCGGCAGATCTGCGGCGGATCCTCGGACGCGAGGCGCGCGCGAAAGGCGTTGTAGGCCTCGTTATCCCAGACGGCGGCGACGCCCTCGTGCACGACATTGCCGAAGTTCAGCCGGTCGGGGGTTGCGATCATGCAACAGGGCATGGCTTCGCCGGAGAAAGCGATATAGGCGCCGCGCCACGGCCAGTCGCAGCCGCGCGCTCCGCGCCTCGCCACGTTCGGCAGCCTGAGCGCGACGCCGAGCTCGTCGCCCGTGAGCCGCGCCTCGGCGAACCAGTGGCGAACGCGCGCCGGATCTTCGGCCAAGAGCGTCTGCTGATCGACGAAGGTCCGCATCGGCCGGTACTTCGCAGGGAGCGTGTCCTCCGCAAAGTCGTGCGCAAGGTGCTGCACCGACATCGCACGAACGCCGTGCGCGGCGGCAAGACGTACGAGGCGCGGCAGCTCTTCGAGATTACGACGCATGACGACGGCGACGAGAATGAGTTCAGGGCGCGTAACTCCCGCACGCTCTTTCGCCGCCTGAATGAGGTCAAGGTTTTGCAGCACGCGGCCCAGGCGCGAGCCGACGCGGATGTAGGCATAGGCCTCGGGATCGGCGGCGTCGATGGAAACATGGAGCTTCGCAAGGCCGCTCGCGACGCACTCTTCCGCGCGCCGTGGCGAGAGCGCCGTGAGATTGGAGTTCGTCGTGACCTCGATGCCGCGCGCGACGGCATAGCGGACCATGTCGAAGAGCCGCGGGTGCAGGAAAGGCTCGCCCAAGCCTTGGAGCTGCAACTGCTCGATGGCAGGGAACTCATCGAGTACGCGGCAAAAGGCGTCGTAGCTCATGAAGGCAGGCGGCTTGCCGCGCGTGCCCTCCTCGCCGCGATAGGCGACCGGGCACATGCGGCAGGCGAGGTTGCATTGGCCGACGGGCTCGATCTGCACGAACGGCGGCAGCTTCATACGAAGGCGACGCGGAACTTGAGCGCCCCGACCAGGCGCCAGAACAGCGATAGCGGCGGAATCAGGATCGAGGTGACGATCATTTCGGCAACGTGTGCCGGTGCCTTCGACGTGCCGCGCAGCCGGTACCAGCAAAAGCGTGCCGTGAGGAGCGCCCACAGAAAGAGCGCCGCGCCCGAAAATGGGCTCGCGAGGAGCGCGCCGACCACGACGTAGTAGTCCCAGCGCGGCGCGCGCCGGATGCGGCTGCGATAGAGCGCGCGATGCTTGCGGAAAAGAAGCGCATCGAACATCACCTTGCGCTGCTGGCGCAGGCTCACGCCCCAGGGCGCCGGCCGCACCGGGTGCACGACGACAGCGTCGGGAGCGCGGACGATGCGGCAGCCCGCTTCGAGCAGGCGGAAATGCAGATCCGAGTCCTCGCGCCAGGGCAAGCGAAAGCTCTCGTCGAAGCCGCCCAGCCGCTCGAGCACCTGGCGCCGGACGAAACAGTTTGCGGTGACGAACTCGGCGCGCTCGAGGCCCTGCTCGTTGCGCTCGTAATCGGTGGGCCTATCGGGCAGCGGCATGATCAATCGCCCGGTCACCGCGTCGACGCCCGGCTCGACGGCGGCTAGGGCGCGCGCGAGCCAGTCGCGATCCGGCACCGTGTCGTCGTCGGTGAAGGCAACGATCGGCGCCTTGGCGCGCCGCCAGCCGATGTTGCGCGTCGCCGCCGGTCCCCGGCGCGTCCGCGTATCGTCGACGACGATGATCTCGTAGCTTGCCGAGGGGAGCGATTGCGCCTCGAGCGCGGCCACGCAGCGGCGCAGCAGGTCGGGTCGCCCGCAGGTCGGGACGACGACGGAGACGACGACGCTCATGGACGCAAACTCGGCAAGTCGCGTACCGGCGTCGGGATTCACCGCACGGGGCGTCGCGTGCTCGGCGACCCGGCGGGAACAGCGATTGCATGATGTCTCTCGGTCTTTCACGAAGAGGTGATCAATGGAACGCATCGAAAAGAGCATCGAAGTGCGCTGCCCCGTGCGCACGGTCTACAACCAATGGACGCAGTTCGAGGAGTTCCCGAAATTCATGGCGGGCGTGAAGGAAATCAAGCAGCTCGACGACACGCACGTGCACTGGCACGCGGAAGTCTGGGGCAAGGACAAGGAGTGGGACGCCGAGATCGTCGAGCAGGTGCCCGACAAGAGAATCGCCTGGCGCAGCACCACCCCCGATGCGCCGAACGCGGGCGCCGTGCGCTTCGAGGCGCTCGGCCCCGACCGCACGCGCATCAACCTGACGATGGAATACGACCCTAAAGGTGTGCTCGAGAACGTCGGTGACAAGCTGGGCGTGCTGAGCGGTCGCGTCGAAACGACGGTGAAGCAGTTCAAGGATTTCATCGAGAGCCGCGGCGCTGAGAGCGGTGGCTGGCGAGGCGAGGTACGCGGCGGTCAAAAAACTTCTTAACATGCTCGCGCGCCTCGCACGGCGCTTCGGCGGCGACGGCTCTTCGCTAGCGGGCGGGCTTGGCCGCAGCGTCGAGGCATCCTTTGATATAGGCGCGCCGGTCCTCGCCCTCGAGACGGCGCCCTCGCGCGCGCTGCTCGCAGTCGCGCGCCGTATCGCCCACGCTCGTGCTTCTTAGCGCCGGCCCCTTTTCGCATTCGGTCATGTAACCGCGCCGCTCCGCGCCTTCGAGCGCACGGCCGCGGGCCTCGGTGTTGCACTTCTCGTGGCGTTGCTGGCGCACGCTCAATGTCGCCGGCTTGTTGTCGCCATTGAGGCATGCATTCATAAACTTGCCGCGCTCGGCGCCCTCCAGGCCTTGCATCTTCGCGCGACCGTTGCAGGCCTTCATGCGCTGCTGTGCGGGGGTCAGATCGCGCGTGAGGGCTTGCGCCACGTGGCCCCCGGCGAGCGAGAGCGCGATCACTGCCGCGGCGTATCGCGCTGCGAGTGCCATGACATCCTCGGCGGCAGCAAAAATAAGACCCGTGTTCTATTGCGCTGCGCCGCGACGGCGCGGACAATCCATCGCTCGACGCGCAAGGCTCTCCGGGGGGAAGCCGCCGTGCCGGACCTCTATCTACGCACCCTACAGCGCGCCGCGCAAATCGCGGGCGGCGAGCAGGCGCTCGCCGTGCACCTCAAGGTGACGCCGAGCCATCTAAGCCTGTGGCTGAAAGGCCTCGAGCGCCCGACGACGGAAGCGTTCCTGCGGGCGGTGGACCTCGTCTCGGAGTACGAACTCGCGAAGCTGCCGCACGCGAGCTCGGCGCCTGCGCCGGATTAGGCCGCGCGCGCGTCGAACTTGCGACGGTTGGGATGCTCGGCGCTAGCGCGCTTCAGCGTCCGCAGCTCGAGAAGCCGCGCCTTATAGAGGAGCACTTTCGCGGGCGCTGGGCGCTCGAATCCGGCCATCCAGCGATAGACGAGCTTCGGCTCGACTTGAAGCGCGTTTGCCACATCGAGCAGCGTGCCGAGTGCCTGCGAAGCGCTGAGAAGCAGATGAGTGAAGTCGTGCATGCCAGCGCGAATCTAGCGGAGGAACGCCACGCACCGAAAGTCGCTGTCCTGCAAAACTTCCTAAGAAACGGCAAGGCTTTGTCTAATAGGACTTCGGCAATCCCAGGACCCGCTCGGCGACATAGCAGAGGATGAGCTGCGGCGTGATCGGCGCAATGCGCCCGAGAAGCGCCTCGCGCAGATAGCGCTCGACGTGATACTCGGCGGCGTAGCCGTAGCCGCCGTGGGTCATCACCGCCTGCTGGCATGCGTCGAAGCAGGCCTCGCCTGCCAAGTATTTCGCGCTGTTCGCCTCGGCTCCGCTGGGCTTACCTCCGTCATAAAGCCAGGCCGCCTTGAAGACCATAAGGCCCGCCGCCTCGAGCGTCATCCAGTTCGCAGCAAGCGGATGCTGGATCGCCTGGTTCTGGCCGATCGGTCGGTCGAAAACCACGCGCTCCTTCGCATAGTTCGCCGCGCGCTTTACCGCGCAGCGGCCGAGACCGACGAGCTCCGCCGCGATGAGGATGCGCTCGGGGTTCATGCCGTGCAGGATGTACTCGAAGCCCTTACCTTCCTCGCCGATGCGGTCCGCCTCCGGGACGGGCAAGCCTTCGAAGAACACTTGGTTCGAGTCGACCGCGTGGCGGCCCATCTTGTCGATCTCGCGCACCTCGACGTAGCGGCGGTCCATATCGGTATAGAAAAGGGTGATGCCCGCCTCGGCACGCGCGAGCAGCAGCACCTTCTCGGCGACCTGCGCGGTCGAGATCCATACCTTCTGCCCCGAGATGTAGTACTTGCCGCCGCGCTTCTCGGCTTTGGTCGTGAGGCTGCGCGTATTGAGACCGGTGTTCGGCTCCGTGACGGCAAAGCACGCGCGCTCCTTGCCCGCGATGAGCGGCGGCAGCGCTCGGCGCTTCTGCTCTTCGCTACCGAAGACCACGACCGGATTCAATCCGAAGATGTTCATGTGCACGCTCGAGCAGCCGGAGAAACCGGCGCCCGACTCGGCGATGGTCTGCATCATGAGCGCGGCCTCGGTGATGCCGAGCCCCGCGCCGCCGTAATCTTCCGGCATCGCGATGCCAAGCCAGCCATCGCGCGCGCACGCCTGATGCAGCTCGGCGGGGAATTCGCCGCTTTTGTCGTGCGCGAGCCAGTAGTCGTCGCCAAACTGCGCGCACAGCTTGGCGATCGCATCACGGATTCCTTCTTGCTCCGGCGTGAAGGCGAAGTCCATTAGGAAATGGTGACAGTCACCATTTAAATAACCACGCCCTTCTTGCGTAGTCCGGCGATCTCGCCATCGTCGAAGCCGAGCTCGACCAGCACCTCGCGCGAATGTTCACCCACTGACGGCGTGGCGCGGCGGATGTCGCCGCCGCGCCGGCCGTTCGCCCAGACCGGAAAGATGGCGTAGCCGCGGTCGCATGCACGCCGTTCGACGAGCTGCGGATGCGAGGCCGCCTCGGTCGGCGTCACGCAGAGGTCGACCGGCACATCGCGGTCCTCGAGCAAACGCTGCCATTCGGCCGCGGTTTTTCTGCGCATGACTTCCTCGAGCCGGCGCGAGAGCTCGTCGCCGTGCGCGCGGCGACTGGCATCGGTTGCGAAGCGCTCATCGGATAGCTCGGGCGCAAGCTTCACGAAGTTCTGCCAGAAATGCTCCTCCAAGATGCCGAGGGTGAGGCGCTTGCCGTCCGCCGTTTCGAATACATCATTCACAGGGAATAAGTGCGCGCGCGGATCCGTGTCGCGCTCGAGCCCGTGGCGCATCGCCGAGAGAAAGAACGCCGCCTCGAAAAGCGACAAGTCGAGGTAGCCGCCTTTGCCTTCATGCAGAGCGGCGAGGACTGATACCGCAGCAAAGGCGCCGCCCGCCATGTCGGCGATGGGCAGGGACGAGCGCGCGGGCGGCTTTCGCCATTGGCCGGGAAACGCAAGGCCGCCCGCCGCGGCGACGTAGTTGACGTCGTGCCCCGGCCGCTCACGCCATGGACCGGTCTGCCCATAGCCGGAGATCGAGCAATAGACAAGCGTGCCGTTGTGGGCGCGCAGCGTCTCGTAGTCAATGCCAAGACGCTTCGCTACGCCGGGACGAAATCCTTCGATCACGACTTGAGCGTTCTTTGCAAGCCGAGCCACGACCGCGGCGGCTTCTGGCCGCTTGAGGTCGAGCGCCATGCTGCGCTTATTGCGGTTTTCGGTGTTGAACTGCACCGGCACATATGAGCGCCCCGGGTCTCCGCGCGGCGGCTCGACCTTCACGACGTCTGCGCCTAAATCGGCGAGCACCGACGAGGCGAATGGGCCCGGCACGAACATCGAGAAATCGACCACATGGATGCCGGCGAGCGGCAGCCAGGGCTCAGACATGCGGGGGATCGATCCAGTTGTTGAGCGCGATGCCGCCATCGACGACGACGGTCGTGCCGGTTACATAGGCGCCGAAGCGCTCGGACAGTATCGCTACCGCCGTTGCCGCGACATCCGCCGGCGTGCCGAAGCGTCGCAGCGGAATTTTCTCGACCATGCCGGCCGGCGCGTTGAAGCCACCGCCCGGAATCGCGCCGGGCGCCATCGCATTCACGCGAATGCCGCGCGGACCGAGCGCGCGCGCGAGTTCCTTGACGAGCATCGTCTCGCCGGCCTTCGAGGCGCTGTAGTGAGGAAGATTGCGAGGCGACTCGGCATGGAGCGACGTCGTGAGGAGCATCCGCCCCTTGATGCCGCGCTCGATCATATGGCGACCGAGCGTCTGGCAGAGCGCAAAGGCGGCATCGAGGTTGACGGCGAGCATCTCGCGCCATTGCGCGTCGCTCACCTCGAGTACCGTCTCGCTTTCCCGCCGGCGCGGACTCGCGCAGTGGACAAAGAGCGACACGCTGCTCAGGCGCCGAATCGCTTCTTCTGCGAGGCGTCGCGTAGCCTCCATGCTGGCGAGGTCGCAACGGACGTCCGCTTCCTCGATATCCGCGCCGAGGACCTCGGCGCCCTCTTCGCGCAGTGCCTGCACCATGCCGCGACCGATGCCGCGCGCGGCGCCCGTGACGAGGGCCCGCTCGCCTTCGAGCAACCTCACTTGAGTCCGGCCTTGGCGCGCTTCGCGGCGAGGCGCTCGCGGCTCTTCGCCGTGTCGACGACGAAGCGCACGTGCTTTCCGCGCCCGCATTCCTCGATCGGATCGCGAACCGAGAATTCGAACGTGACGCGGCGACGGTCGACCTCGACGACTTTCGCCTCGATCGCGACGGTGAGGCCGAGCGGCGTTGCCGCAAGATGATCGATGGAGACGTGCGCGCCGACCGAATCTTCGCCCGCGTCGAGGTGCTCAAGCAGGAAGTCCCGGCAGGTGTATTCAACATCGCTCACCATTCGCGGTGTGGCGTACACCATGCCCTCCTTGCCCATGAAGCCGATGCAGCGGCTCTCGTCGACCGTCGCCTCGCGCCGCGTTGCGAGCCCGGCTTTCAGCGACGGCTTCACGGCGCCTTGTATCCTGCACGCTCAATCGCGCGCTTCAACTCGGCAGGACCGCATTTTGCTGGATCGTAGGTGACCCGCGCGCGCCCTGGCTCTAGCGAGACGTCGACGCTCTCGACACCGGCGACCCCGGAAAGCATGCGCGTCACGCTCTTCACGCAACCTTGGCAATCCATGCCTTCGACTTTCAGTTCGACCATTTCCATGCATCGATAATACCGTCATGACGACCGATCTCGTTTGCGGCATGAAAGTCGACCCGGCGAAACCGGGGGCTACGGTCGAGCACGCCGGCCAGACGTATTACTTCTGTTGCAGCCATTGCGCCGCGCGATTCAATGCGGATCCGCGGAAGTATCTGCAACCCGCCACGGATCCGGTGTGTGGCATGAAGGTGGAGCCGGCGAATGCCGCCGCTGAAGTGGAGTACCGCGCTCGCACGTACTACTTCTGCAGCAAGCGTTGCGCGGACAAGTTCAATGCCGAGCCGACGAAGTACGCGGCGAAAGCGCAGACCGCGGCGCCCGCATCCGCCGCGACGAGCGCGAAGTACACCTGCCCGATGCATCCCGAAGTCGTGCAAGCCGGCCCTGGCGCTTGTCCGAAATGCGGCATGGCGCTCGTGCCGGTGGTACCGACCGTGCCGCGCGCGGCCGAGTACACCTGCCCGATGCACCCGGAGATTCGCAGCGACCGCCCGGGGAACTGCCCGAAGTGCGGCATGGCGCTCGTGCCAGTCGCGGGCACGGGGATGGAGGAAGAGAACGCCGAGCTGCGTGATCACACGCGGCGCTTCTGGGTAAGCGCGGCCCTCAGCATTCCGCTCGTTTTCTTCGCCATGGCGCCGATGCTCGGCCTGGAGCGTCCGCTCGGACTCGCCCCGCACCTCCGCGGCTGGGTGGAACTCGCGCTCGCGACGCCGGTTGTGCTTTGGGGCGGCTGGCCCTTCTTCCATAAGTTCTGGCTTTCCATCACGAACCGCAGCCCGAACATGTACACGCTGATCGGGCTCGGCGTCGGCCTTGCCTACGTCTATAGTCTCCTCGCAGTGCTCGCCCCCGGGCTCTTTCCGCCGGAGATGCGCGAGCACGGCGGCGCGGTCGGCACCTACTTCGAAGCGGCGGCGGTCATCGTCACGCTCGTCATGCTCGGCGAAGTGCTGCAGCTCCGCGCCATGGGCAAGACGAGCGAGGCCGTGCGCCAGCTTCTCGAGCTCGCGCCGAACACCGCTCGGCGCATCGAGCCGGATGGCCGGGAAGCGGAAGTGCCGCTCACCGATGTGCAGGTAGGCGACCGGCTGCGCGTACGCCCCGGCGAAAAAATACCCGTCGATGGCAGCTGCGTCGAAGGCGCGTCGAACGTCGATGAGTCGATGGTGAGCGGCGAGCCGCTGCCCGTAGCGAAGAAACCGGGCGATCGGGTCACTGGCGCTACGCTGAATGGCCGCGGCACGCTTGTCATCCGTGCCGAACGCGTGGGCGCCGACACGCTGCTCGCGCGCATCGTGCACATGGTGGCGGAAGCACAGCGCACGCGAGCGCCGGTGCAGCGCCTCGCCGATTCGGTGGCGGGCTACTTCGTGCAGACGGTAATCGCGATCGCCGTGCTGACTGCGATCGTCTGGTGGTGGACGGGGCCGTCGCCCACCTATGCGCTCGTAAATGCCGTGGCGGTGCTGATCATCGCTTGTCCGTGCGCGCTCGGGCTTGCGACGCCGATCTCGATCACCGTCGCCATGGGCCAAGGCGCGCTGAACGCGATTCTCTTCCGCAATGCGGAAGCAGTGGAGAAGCTGCGCGAAGTGGATACGCTGGTCGTGGATAAGACCGGCACGCTGACTCTCGGCCGGCCGCAGCTCACCGACACATTCGTGATCGATGTCCCGGAGCGCGAGGCGCTTGCGCTCATCGCGAGCCTCGAGCGAGCGAGCGAGCATCCGCTCGCGCAGGCGATCGTCAAGGGCGCCGAGGAACGCGGCCTGAAGCTCGAGCCGGTAGCGGATTTCGAGTCGGTCACCGGCCAGGGCGTGCGTGCGACGGTGGGTGGCCGCCGCGTCGCAGTCGGTAGCCGCCGGTTCATGGGAACGGTGCCGGATGCGCTCGTCGCCAAGGCGGACGCGTTGCGCGCCCAGGGTAAGACCGCGCTCTTCGGCGCGATCGACGGCCGGACCAGGGCGGTGCTTGCGGTAGCGGATCCGATCAAGGACACCACCGCCGAGGCGGTGAAGTCGCTCCAGGCGCTCGGCGTGCGGCTCGTCATGCTGTCGGGCGACGCCCGCGCCACGGCGGACGCGGTCGCGCGCCAGCTCGGCATCGATGAAGCACTGGGCGAAGTGCTGCCCGAGCAGAAAGTGGAGAAAGTGAAGGCTCTGCAGGCCGAGGGCCGCATCGTCGCCATGGCGGGCGATGGCATCAACGACGCGCCGGCGCTCGCGCAAGCGCACGTGGGCATCGCCATGGGCACGGGCACCGATGTGGCGATCGAAAGCGCGCACCTCACCCTGGTGAAGGGCGACCTGCGCGCGATCGCCAAAGCGATCCGCCTGTCCCGCGCGACCATGCGCAACGTGAAGCAGAACCTATTCTTTGCGTTCGTCTACAACGCGCTCGGCGTGCCGATCGCCGCCGGTGTGCTCTACCCCTTCTTCGGCGTATTGCTATCGCCGATCTTCGCCGGCGCGGCGATGGCGATGAGCTCGGTCTCGGTCGTGTCCAACGCGCTGCGACTTCGCCGGGCGCGAATCTGATTCAGACCCGGAGCTGGGCGAGCACGTAAAGGCCCCAGGCGAGAAGCACGAGCCCTGCGACTTTGCCGATCCAGTGGCCCGCAGGCGCGAGCTTTTCCACGAGCACGAATGCCGCGATCCCCGCGACCCAGGCGAGGTTCATAAGACCGCCGACGAAAAGGAGCAGCATCAGCATCCAGCAGCAGCCGAGGCAAAAGCTGCCGTGGCGCACGCCCATGACGAAGCTGCCGAGCGCGCCTTCGCGCCAGTACGTCATCACGAAGTCGAGCGGCGAGCGGCAGCGACGCAGGCACGCCTGCTTGAGCGGCGTCCACTGGTAGATGCCGGCGCCGACGAACAGCGCCGCGGCGAGCGCCGTGCTCGACATGTGCATCATCGGCGAGAGCAGCGCCCGCTCGGCGAGCGCCCACTGAAGCCCCACGGCGGCAAGGCTGAAGAGCGTCCAGCTTGCGAGATAGCCGAGAACGAACAAGGTATTCGAGCGCCACGCGCCACCGGCCGCCGCGCGCCGCCTGTAGATCGCGGCATGCACGAGCACCATCGGGGCGGCGCTCGGCAGCATCATCGCCGCCATCATGACGATCCACATGAGCGCCATCACGGCCACGTAGCCCGCGGACCACCGCGGCCGCATGTCGGCCATCGACATGTCGCCCATGCCGGCGTGGCCCATGCCGGCGCCGGCAAAGAGGTAGAGCCACGCGGCGACGACGACGCTGGTGAGCGCCGCGACCACGATCACGCGGTCGCGGGCGAGTACGGCCTCGAACGTACTAGGCGACAACTCCCTGCGGCGTATGCGTCACAGTGGCGAGCGAGCTGTGGCTCGCCTTGGCGTCGAACTTGATGGCGCCGGTGCTCTTGATGTTGGCCGAAGCCACCTCGGCTTCGCGGTGCTCGAAGCCTTCGGGCATGTTTACGAGAATGCGGTGCGGGGCGCCGGTCACCGGGTTCTTGATCGGCTCGACGTCGCTCACCAGCACGCCCGGGATCTCGAGCTTCGCCTTACGACCGCTCTTATCGAAGGTCCAATGAATCGGCGCGAAGATCGGTTCGTGCATCTTCGTGACGATCAGGCTGACGATATTGAACAGCGTGCCTTCTGCCGAATTTTTTCCGCTCATGATGGCGAAGAGGGCTTCGCGCTGCTGCGGCGTGGCGCGCTCGTCGATGATCGGCTGTATCGCCCCGTTGCCCTCGTGCAGCGCCCCCGGGAAATCGACGGTGACGGCAAACTTCAGGCCGTCGAGCTTCGTCTTCTCGAAGTGCCCCTTCTTGATGTTCAACGCGAGCAGGCCCTTGCAATAGCCGTTGCTCGGCCGCGCGTTGAAGTCGCAAGGACAGCCGTACGCGCAATTGCAGTTCTTCATCCACTCGCCTTCCAAACGCCAGTCCGACATTGCCATGGACATCCTCCTCGTTGGACTCGAACGAGTGTACTCCCGCGCCTAGCCCCGCTCCAGAGGGCCCGCCTTGCCGCTGCGCCCGATGAAAATCTGACCGGCGATTCGCATCGGATATGCGATCATCCGGCTCGCAAACGTCGCCAATAAGAAGAAAACGCATTGATCAGCTCGCTCGGTCGCTACCAGATCCAGGCGGAAATCGGCCGCGGCGCCATCGGCATCGTGTACCGGGCGCACGATCCGGTGCTTGACCGCACGGTCGCCGTCAAGACACTGCAGGCGGGTTTGCCGGCCGATATGGTCGCCGAAATGAAGGCGCGATTCGTCCGCGAGGCGAAATCCGCCGGCCGGCTGAACCATCCGAATATCGTCACCATCTACGACGCCGATGTCGAAGGCGAGCTCGCGTTCATTGCCATGGAGCTCCTCGAAGGCGAATCGCTGCAGCAGCGGCTGCGCGCCGGGCAGCCGCTCGAGCTCGAGACCGCGCTCGATGTCGCCGCGCAGGTGGCCGAGGGACTCGACTACGCCGGCCGCTTCGGCATCGTTCACCGTGACATCAAGCCGGCGAACATCATGCTCTCCCCGTCGGGCGTCGCGAAAATCACCGACTTCGGCCTAGCGCGCCTGCCCGCCTCGTCGATGACGCAGGCGGGCACCGTGCTTGGATCGCCGCAATACATGGCGCCCGAGCACATCCAGGAGCAGCCGGTCGATGCGCGGGCCGACATCTTCTCCCTCGGCGTCGTGCTCTACGAGATGCTGACCGGCAGAACGCCGTTCGAAGACGAGGGCGACGCCGATCTCTTCGCGCTGCTCGAGCGCGTGGTGAAGGAAGCGGCGCCCAGGCTCTCGCTGCGTCGCCCCGAGCTGCCGGCCGCGCTCGATGCCATCATCGAGCGCGCACTCGCCAAGCAACCGAAAGAGCGCTATGCGCGCGCCGGGCAGCTTGCGCAGGCCCTGCGCAGCGTCGGCGCCGAGGCGGCCGAAGCGCACTTCGCCCTCGAGACCGAGCCCTCGGCTGACCACGTGGCCGCGGACGAAAGCCTGGGCAAGCTGCTCGCCGAACTCGAGGCCTCCTCCCGCGCGCAAGCGCGCTCCGCCGAGGCGGCGGTCGAGCTCAATCTGCAGCTACGAAAGGCGTTCCACTATTTCGAGGAGCTCGTGCGCCAGGTGATCCGCGCGGAGCCACCCTTCGCCGTGAAGCTCGACCTCATCTACCTCGGCGCGCTGCCGGCCGCACGCCTGAGCGACGGAAAAGTCGAATGCATGACGCGCCAGCTCGCCGACAACGAAGTCGTGGACCGGCTCACCTTTACCTACCGCATGAGCTCGCCGCGCAAGGCGCGCATCGTGCTGCGGCCCGAAGAAGCGCAGGCGTTGAAGCGCGAGCTCGAGCGAGCCGAGCTGAAGTTCGACTCGCGCGAAGTGCGCGACGAGGCGGGAAAGGTGCGCTTCGTCGCATTCCTCATCGACGCGGAAATCGCTGCCGAAGCCTGCCTGCGGGGCGATTACGAGGCGAACGCCGTCGAGATCACCTGCCAGAACGTCGGCGTGCTCGGTCCGGCGAAATACCGGCTATCCGCGGATGCCTTCGACGCGGTGATCTGGGAATTCGGCCAGCTTCTCCTTGGCCGGCCGAGCCGCTTCGCGGGCCTCAGACTGCCCACGAGTCACACGAGCGGCTTGCGATAGAAAACGACGCGCTCGGTTTCGACAAAGCCGAGGCCCCTATGAACGGCATCACTCGCCTGGTTCTCGACAAGCGCGTCCGAGGCGATTTCGCGCGCGCCGACTTCGCGGGCCCAGGCGCACAGCCGGGTGACGAGCGCGCGCGCAATGCCCTGACGGCGCCGAGGCGCCGCGACATAGATTCCCTCGAGGAAAGCGACCGGAGAGGATTGCGTGCCGTTTACGTAATCGCTACGCAACGCCGCCTCGGCAAGACCTGCGGGCTGAGCGTCGCCGACATACGCGATGAACGCCGCGTGGCGCCGCGGCTCGGCGGCGATCGCCGCCATCTCGGCGAGATGCAGCTCGCGCGGTTGTGGCCAGAGCGCATCGCGCAGCTCAACCCACCCCGCATGGCGCTCGCTCCTGCACCGCTCGATCTTCACTTCAGGTAGCGGTTGAGATCCGGCGTCGCGAGCGAGCGTTCCAGATATCCGAACGTGCCGCGCTCCTTCACCTCCCGTGCCGACTCAAGAAGACCCGTCATCGCTGCCCGGTAAAGCGAGGTGGCGAGGCTGATACGGCGCACGCCCGCGGCTTCGAGCTCCGCGACGCTGAACGACTTGCCCTTGATGCCGACCATGAAGTTCACCGGCTTCTTCACCGCCTCGCATACTTTGCGCACGGCGTCGAGATCCGGCAGTCCCGGCGCGAAGAGCACATCAGCCCCCGCCGCCTCGTAGGCCTGCAGTCGCCGAATGGTATCCGCGAGATCGGGGTTGCCTCGCAGGAAGTTCTCTGCACGCGCCGTAAGCGTGAATGGGAAGGGCTGTGCGCGCGCAGCGGCCACCGCGGCCGCGATGCGCTCGACGGCGGGCGCGAAGTCATAGAGGGGACGCGCCTTGTCGCCGGTCGAATCCTCGATCGAGCAGCCGACGAGGCCCGCCTGCGCGGCGAGATTCACCGTCTCCGCCACGATCGCCGGCGCGTCGCCGAAGCCCTTTTCCAAGTCGGCAGACACGGGCAGATCGGTCGCCGCGACGATGACCCGCGCTTGCGCGAGCGCCTCCTCGCGGCTGATCTGCCCGTCGCGCCGGCCAAGGACGCCGGCTGCCGCGCCGCTCGAGGTGGCGAGCGCCTCGAAGCCGAGGCCTGCGAGCAGCCGCGCCGAGCCGCCATCCCATGGATTCGGAATAACGAAGGCGCGCGGGCCTTCGTGCAGCTGGCGGAACCGCTCAGCTTTGTCGCGCGCGTTCAGGCAGGGATTTCCAGCTTGTCGATCACGCGATCGACGCCCCTCGCTACTCGGCGCGGATGTTGTTGTCGTGCACCACTTTGCCCCAGCGCTGCATGTTGTCGATGATCCACTTCTGCGTTGCTTCGGGACTGAGCGCGACGACATCCATGCCGAGCGTATCGGTGAGCGTCTTGTTTACGTCGGGCAGTTTGATGGTCTTTACGAGCTCGGCGTGCAGCTTGTCGATGATCGGTCGCGGCGTGCGCGCCGGAGCGAGGATGCCCCACCAGGCATGCGCGACAACGCCCGGCACGCCGAGCTCGCCGAGCGTCGGTACGTCGGGCATCGTATGCGAGCGCTTGTCGCCGGTGAGCGCGAGCGCGCGCATCTTGCCGTTACGAACGTGCTGCGCCTGCGCCGCGGTCGATGCCATGGCGAGGTCCACCTGCCCGCCCATGACGTCGGTCGATAGCGGACCGCCGCCCTTGTAGGGCACCGGCACGAAACGAACCCCCGCGGCCTGGTTGAGGACGATCGTCGTCAGATGCGCGAGCGAGCCGTTGCCGACGTTGCCCATCGACACGGTATCGGGCTTCGCCTTCGCCGCGGCGAGCACGTCGGCGAAGCTTTTGTACGGCTTCATCATGCCGGTCGTGATGGCCATCGGCGCGGTGCCGACGATCATCACCGGCGCGAAGTCCTTCACCGGGTCGAAGGGCAGATTCGGATTGAGCGCCTGGTGGACCGCGTGCGTGTCGAAGATAAACACGAACGTGTAGCCATCGGGCGCGCTCTTCGCAACGTAGTCGGTGCCGATCACGCCGGAGGCGCCGGTGCGGTTCTCGACGATGAACTGCTGCTTGAGCGACTCGCTCAGCTTCGCTGCGAAGATGCGCGCCAGCGGATCGACCGAGCCGCCCGGCGGGTAAGGCGAGACGAACTTCACCACCTTCGTCGGCCACTCCTGCGCGGCTGCCGTCGATGCAACGCATAGAAGTGCGACGAGTCTAAAAAGCCACATTGCGTGCTCCCTTGAGCTTCAGCATTTCGCGCGCCTCGTTCGGCGTCGCGACAGCGAGACCGAGTTCCTCGAGCAGGCGTCGCGCTTTTGCGACCTGCTCGGCGTTGGACTTGGCGAGCTGCCCGCGGCCGAGCCAGAGGCTGTCCTCCAGCCCGACGCGCACGTTGCCGCCCATTACCGCGCTCATAGCGGCGATGAACATCTGGTTGCGGCCGGCGCCGAGCACCGACCAGTAATACGCGTCGCCGAAAAGCCGGTCGGCCGTGCGCTTCATGTGCATCACGTCTTC
>JBHELS010000073.1:0-11183 GCA_046263015.1 Burkholderiales bacterium
GCGAGCGCGATCGGCGTAAGCGAGCCGGCCTGCTTCGGCGAAGTAGTGGAGCGCGCGCGCGGACTGCGGCGGCGAGAGCGCGAACGGCGTGCGCTCGATGATGCCGAGGATCTGCAGCACGCCGACCCCGCCCGAGCTTGGCGGCCCCATCGAGCACACGCGCGAGACGCGGTAAGTCCCGCACACGGGTTCGCGCTCGCGCGCCTGATAGCCGGCCATGTCCGCGGCGCTCAAGTCGCCGCCGCGCGCCCGAACGGCGTTGACGATATCGGCGGCGATGGCGCCGTCGTAGAACGCGTCGGCCCCTTTCGCGGCGATGGTACGGAGCGTCGCGCCATATTGGCGATTGACGATCGGCTCGCCGACCGCCTTGCCGTAATAGAGGGCGCGCGCCGCCGGATCGTCGCGCAGCGCCTGCTCGGCTTCCAGGACCGCGTGCAAGCGCGGCGAGAGCGGAAAGCCTTTTTCGGCGAGCTCGATCGCCGGTGCGAAAAGCTCGGCCCAAGGCAGGCGCCCGTGGCGGCGGTGCGCGAGCTCGAGCAAACGAAAGACGCCGGGCACGCCGACCGAGCGACCGCCGATTGCCGCGCGCCGGAAGGGAAGCGGCTTGCCACGCCCGTCGAGGAAGCGATCGGCTCGCGCGGCCGCGGGCGCCGTCTCGCGGCCGTCGTAGCTGCGGAGCTTACGCTCGCGCTCCGACCAGTGAAGGAGGAAGGCGCCGCCGCCGATGCCGGAGGATTCGGGCTCGACGAGGCCCAGAACGAGCTGCATGGCAATGGCGGCGTCCACGGCCGAGCCGCCGCGCTCGAGGATTTCATAGCCGGCGCGCGCCGCGAGCGGATGCGCCGCCGACACCATGAACTCGCGCGCGGCGACTGGCTCGCGCGCGAGCGCGGAAGCGAGAACGCAAAAGAAAAAGGCAGCCGCAGCTGCCTTTTTCGCGAAGCGCGCGAGCATCCTCAGACCATCAGCGGCACCACGAGGAGCGCCACGATGTTGATGATCTTGATGAGCGGGTTCACCGCGGGCCCCGCGGTGTCCTTATAGGGGTCGCCCACCGTATCGCCGGTGACGGCGGCCTTGTGCGCATCCGAGCCCTTGCCGCCATGATGGCCGTCTTCGATGTATTTCTTGGCGTTGTCCCAGGCGCCGCCGCCGGTACACATGGATATCGCGACGAAGAGACCGGTGACGATGGTGCCCATGAGGACCCCGCCAAGCGCCTGCGGCCCGAGGACCAGGCCGACGACGATCGGCACGAGCACCGGCAGCAGCGACGGAATCATCATCTCCCGGATCGCGGCCCGCGTCAGCATGTCGACCGCGCGGCCGTATTCCGGCTTGGCGGTCCCTTCCATGATGCCGGGGATGTCGCGGAACTGGCGGCGCACTTCGACCACCACCGCGCCCGCGGCGCGGCCGACCGCCTCCATCGCCATGGCGCCGAAGAGAAAGGGCACCATGCCGCCGATGAAAAGACCAATGATCACCATGTGGTTCGAGAGATCGAAGGTGAACGACTTGCCGCTCGCCTCGAGCGCATGCGTGTAGTCGGCGAAGAGGACGAGCGCCGCAAGCCCCGCCGAGCCGATGGCGTAGCCCTTGGTCACCGCCTTGGTGGTATTGCCGACCGCGTCGAGCGGATCGGTAATGGCGCGCACCGATTCGGGCAGATTCGCCATCTCGGCGATGCCGCCCGCGTTATCGGTAATCGGCCCGTAGGCATCGAGCGCGACGATGATGCCCGCCATCGAGAGCATCGACGTGGCGGCGATGGCGATGCCGTAGAGGCCGGCGAGATAGTACGAGGCGCCGATCGCCACGCACACGGCGAGGACCGGCCAGGCGGTCGACTTCATCGACACACCGAGGCCGGCAATGATGTTGGTGGCGTGCCCCGTGGTGCTCGCCTCGGCAACGTGGCGCACGGGCTTGAACTGCGTGCCGGTGTAGTACTCGGTGATCCAGACGAGAAACCCGGTGAGGACCATGCCGACCGCCGCCGCGCCCCACAGGTGCCAGACGCTGATCAGCTGCGTGCGGCCGGCGATCTCGAAGGGCACCGTCTTGACGACGTCGCCCATCACGAGGAGCGTGATCGGATAGAACGCGATCAGCGCCAGCAGGCCTGCGGCAATCAGGCCCTTGTAGAGCGCCGGCATAACGTTCTTTTCGCCGGGACGCGCGCGCACGAACCAGGTGCCGATGATCGAGGCCATGATGGCGAAGCCGCCGATGGTGAGCGGATAGATGAGCGCGGCGGGCGTCGTGGTTTTCACCATCAGGGCGCCGAGCAGCATGGTGGCGATGATCGTCACTGCGTAGGTCTCGAAAAGGTCGGCCGCCATGCCGGCGCAGTCCCCGACGTTGTCGCCGACGTTGTCCGCGATCACCGCCGGATTGCGCGGATCGTCTTCCGGGATACCGGCTTCCACTTTGCCGACGAGGTCGGCGCCGACGTCCGCGCCTTTGGTGAAGATGCCGCCGCCAAGCCGCGCGAAGATCGAGATGAGCGAGCCGCCGAAGCCGAGGCCCACGAGCGGATGGATGATGTGCGAGAGGTTCGACTTGTCGTGCGCGTTCGCGTAGAGGAGCGCGAAGTAGCCGGCGACGCCGATGAGGCCGAGCGCCACCACCAGTAGTCCGGTGATTGCGCCCCCGTTGAATGCGACCTGCAGCGCTTCGTTCAGTCCCGTACGCGCCGCCTCGGCGGTGCGCACGTTCGCGCGCACGGAGATGTTCATGCCGATGATGCCGCAGGCGCCGGAGAGGAGCGCGCCGATGAGAAAGCCGAACGCGGTCGACCAGCCAAGCGCGGGCGTCACGCCGATCACGATGAAGAGCACCGCGCCGACGATCGCGATCGTCGTGTACTGGCGGCGCAGATAGGCGACCGCGCCCTCGCGGATCGCCGCCGCGATCTCGCGCATGCGCTCGTTGCCGACCGGCAGGCGAAGAATCCGCGTCGACTGCCAGACACCGTAGAGAATGGCGAGGATCGCGCAGCCGAGCGCGAAAAGAAGTCCACCGGTCATACTGTTTTTCTCCCCGGGAAAAGGGCTCGGATTCTATCAGGTCAGCGCAGCCGCCACGCGACGCTCGATCTCCTCGACCGGACCGACACCGGAGATCTTGCGCGAGCGCGGCGCGCGCGGATCGCCGGAGAGAGCCCAGCGTCCGTAGTAATCGACGAGCGGACGCGTCTGCGCGCGATAGACCTCGAGACGCTTTCTCACCGTCTCCTCTCGATCGTCGTCGCGTTGCACGAGCGGCTCGCCCGTCAGATCATCGCGGTCGCGCACTTTCGGCGGATTGAAGCTCGTGTGATAGATGCGACCCGAAGCGGGATGCACGCGCCGCCCGCTCATGCGCGCGATGATCTCCTCGTCGGGCACGTCGATCTCGAGGACGTAATCGAGCGGCACGCCCGCCTCTTTCAATGCCTCGGCCTGCGGGATGGTGCGCGGAAAACCGTCGAAGAGATAACCCTTGCCGCAATCGGCTGCCTTCAGCCGCTCGGTGACGAGGCCGAGGATGATGTCGTCGGAGACGAGCTGTCCCGCGTCCATCACCTTCTTCGCCGCGAGACCGAGCGCCGTGCCGGCCTTCACCGCCGCGCGCAGCATGTCGCCCGTCGAGATCTGAGGAATGCGGTACTTCTCGCGGATGAACTTCGCCTGCGTGCCTTTGCCGGCTCCGGGCGGGCCGAGGAGGATGAGCCTCATCGGAGCATTCTAAGCACCGGCTCCAGGTCGGCCGGCGTGTCGACGCCGGGCGGAATTTCGGCGTCGCTCACCACCATGGCGATGCGATGTCCGTGCCAGAGCGCGCGCAGTTGCTCGAGCGCTTCGGCCTCTTCGAGCGGCGCCGGCGCGAGCGCGGCGTACTCGCGCAAAAAGCGCGCGCGGTACGCATAAATGCCGGCATGCCGGTAGCAGGGCACATTCGCCGAGCGCGGATAGGGAATGCGCGAGCGCGAAAAATAAAGCGCGTAGCCTTGCGCATCGAGCACCACCTTGACGACATGCGGGCTCGAGGCCTGCGCCGCCTCGTGGATCGCATGGCAGGCGCTCGACATGGCCGCGGCTCGATCGCGCCCGAGGCGCTCGGCCACTTCGCGCACGAGCGCGGGCGGTATGAGCGGCTCGTCGCCCTGCACATTGACGATGATGGCCTCGTCGGCGAGGCCGAGCCGCGCCGCCGCCTCGGCAAGCCGATCGGTGCCGGATGCATGTTCCGGGCGCGTCATGACGACGGAAAAACCGTGCTGGCGCACGGCGCGCGCGATGCGCTCGTCGTCGGTGGCGACATGCACGGCGGCGGCGCCGCTCGCCGCGGCGCGTTCGCACACGCGCACGACCATCGGTTTTCCGTTCAGATCGACGAGCGGCTTGCCCGGATAGCGCGACGACGCGTAGCGCGCCGGGATGATGACGCTGAAGCTCACGCCACTTCTTCTTCAGGCGGGAGCTTGCGCGCCTCCTCCTCGAGCATCACGGGGATGCCATCTTTCACCGGGTAACCGAGCCGGTCGGCGCGGCAGACGAGCTCGCCCGCGTCCTTGCGGTAGACGAGCTTCCCCTTGCAAAGCGGACACACCAGAATTTCAAGCAGCCTTGGATCGACGCCGGAACCCATCCAGTCTCCCCGTGAGCCAGGTGCCGAAGGCGGGCTCGAGCTCGGCGCTCACCGGCAGCACCCACCAATTGTCACGCGCAGCGTGGCGCAATTTTACCGCGTCCTTTTCCGTCATCAGCACGGCGCCGCCGCCGAAGTCGAGCTCATCGGGCTCATAACGATGATGATCGGGAAAAGGATGCGGCATGACTTTGACGCCGAGGCGCCCGAGATGCAGGAAAAAACGGTTCGGGTCGCCGATACCGGCGATGGCGTGCACCTTCTCGCCCGAGAACGCGCTCGCCGGCCGGCGCTCGGCGGCGTTCGTCATGCGATGCAGCTCGGCGCCGACAAGGCGCATCGCATAGCCTTTCACCGGCGCGCCGTGCGATACGACCGCGTCCACGGAGCGAAGCCGCGACACCGGCTCGCGCAGCGGCCCGGCGGGCAGCATGAAGCCGTTGCCAAAGCCGCGCGCGTCGACCACCGCGATCTCGACATCGCGGCGCAGCCGATAATGCTGCAGGCCGTCGTCGAGGAGCAAGAGGTCCACGTCGGCGTGCACCTCGCGGAGCGCCCTGATCACCGCGGCGCGATCCGCGCCCACCCATACCGGGCAGCCGGTGCGCCGCGCGAGCAGGACCGGCTCATCGCCGACCTCCGAAGCCCGCGAGGCGATGGTCGCCGCCCGCGGCGGGCCTTCGCTTCCGCCGTAGCCGCGCGAGACGATCGCCGGAGTCCAGCCGCGCTTCTTCAGAACTTCGGCGATCCAGATGACGAGCGGCGTCTTGCCGCTGCCGCCGGCGACCAGATTGCCGACGACAATCACCGGGATGCCGGGATGCACGCTCGGCAGAACGCGCAGCCGGTAGAGAAGGCGGCGCAGCGCCACGAGGGCCCGGAAGGCGAGGCTCGCCGGCCAAAGCAGCCACGCGAGGGGGCCGCGCCGATACCAGTGACGCACTACTTCGTCGACTGCGTCGTAAAGGCGATCTGCGAAAGACCGGCGACCCGCGCCGCCTCCATGACGCGCACCACCGCCTGATGAGTCGCGTTGGCGTCGGCGCTGATCACCACCATCGGCTCCTTCCCGCCGCCCGCCGCGCGCCGCAGCTCATCGGCGAGCTCCGGCACGGTGCGGAAGACGACGGCGCGCTTGTTGATCAAGTACTGGCCGCGCCCGTTCACCACCACCGAGATGTCGTTCGCGCGCTCGGCCGGCTTCTCGGCGTCCGCCGAAGGCAGGTTGATCTGCAGCTCGGTATAGCGGTTGTAGGTGGTCGTGATCATGAGAAAGATGAGGATCACCATCATCACGTCGATGAGCGGCACGAGGTTGATCTCGAGCGGCTCGCGTTCCCGGCCGCGCTGAAAATTCATCTAGGCACGCGGCGACGCATAGTCCATGCGCTCGCCATGCACCACGTCGATCAGCTTCGAGGCGAGCTGCTCCATCTCCACCACGAAGGTGTCGACCTTGTTCTTGTAATGGCGATAGAAAATGAGCGACGGAATGGCGATGGCGATGCCGAAAGCGGTGTTATAGAGCGCGATCGAGATGCCGTGCGCGAGCTGCTGGGGATTCGCGCCGCTCGGCGCTTGCGAGCCGAAAATCTCGATCATGCCGATCACGGTGCCGAAGAGCCCGAGGAGCGGCGAGGCGGTGGCGATGGTGCCAAGCGTGGTGAGAAAGCGCTCCATCTCGTGCGCCGCGGCGCGTCCTGCCTCTTCGATGGCTTCCTTCATCACGTAGCGCGAGCTCTTGTGGTTGCGCAGGCCCGCCGCGAGCACCGCGCCGAGCGGCGAGTCGTTCCCGAGCCGCTCGAGCACCGGCGCGGAGACGCCTTGGCGCCGATAGACGTCGACCACCTGGTCGAAAAGGCGCGGCGGAATGATTTTTTTCGCCCGCAGCGAGATCGCGCGCTCGATGATGAGCGCAACTGCGATGATGGAAGCGGCGAGCAGGAACCAGATCGGCCAACCTGCTGCCTGCAGTATTGCGAACAACTCTTTCCTTGGTGTTTTTGTCGCGGGCGCGCGGACTCTACGCAAAGCGAAGCGGCCAAGCAACTTGCCGCATCGCAACAACGAAGCGCGCCGCGTCGTTTGCCGGCGTCACTTTGTAGTGGAGACTGCGATATCCACAAAAACCTGTGGAGAAGGTTGTGGATTATCTATGAATAGGGCGTCTTCGCCCCGGCACGCAGGCCGCGAAGACGGTTGCGATCAAAAATTAAGCACCGTATTGGCTTTTAATAACATGTGGTTACGGCAAAGAATGCGCCTCCGTGGCCGCGCGGCGTCATGTCGCCACTACACGACGCGCAATGTGGATAGAGTGCAACGCCGTCCCTCCCTTCTCCTTCATGAATAGCGATCCGCAGCGTCCGGTCCTCAGCGTCAGCGAATTGCTGCGGAGCGTGCGCGACACGCTGGAGCGGCGCTTTCCCCTGCTGTGGGTACGGGGGGAACTCTCCAACCTCAACTATGCCGCCTCGGGCCATTGCTACTTCACGCTCAAGGACCGGGGCGCGCAGGTGGACTGCGTGATGTACCGCAGCCGCGCGCAAGCTTTCGATGCGAGCCTGCGCGAAGGGATGCAGGTCGAGGCGCAAGTGCTCGTCAGCCTCTACGAGCCGCGGGGTCGCTTCCAGCTCACGGTCGAAAACCTGCGGCCGGCCGGGCTCGGGCCGCTTTATGAGCGTTTCCTGCGGCTCAAGGAAAAGCTCGAGCGCGAGGGACTCTTCGATCCCGCCGCGAAGCGAGCGCTGCCGCCCTATCCGCGCACCATCGGCGTCGTCACGTCGCGCGCCGCCGCGGCATTGCGCGATGTCGTGACGACGCTCGCGCGCCGTAATCCCGCGGTGCGCGTGATCGTCTATCCGACGCCGGTGCAGGGCGAAGGCGCCGCCGGGCGCATCGCGGCCATGCTCGGCGTCGCAGCCGCGCGCGCCGAATGCGAGGTGCTGCTTCTCGTGCGCGGCGGCGGCTCGATCGAGGACCTCTGGTCTTTCAACGAGGAGCGCGTCGCGCGCGCCATTCGCGCCTCGCGCATTCCGGTGGTCGTCGGCGTCGGCCACGAGACCGATTTCACCATCGCCGATTTCGCGGCCGACCGCCGTGCGCCAACGCCCACCGCCGCCGCGGAGCTCGCCACGCCCTCGCGCGCCGAAATCGCCTCGAGCCTCGCGCAGTGCTTGCGCTCGCTCTCGCGCGAGATGCGCCGGCGGCTGCAATACGCCGGGCAGGCGCTCGACGGCTGCGCGAAGCGTCTGGTGCACCCGGCGGAACGGCTGCGCCGCTCGGGCGAGCGCTTGACCGGGCTTCGCTCGCGCCTTGCGCTCGCGCTCGGCCACCGCGTGCATCGCTCGAGCGCGCGCCTTGAGCGCTTGCAGGCCTCGCTCGCGAGTCTCGATCCGCAAGCCGTGCTTGCGCGTGGCTACAGCATCACGCGAAATAGCGCGGGCGAAGTGCTGCGCGACGCCTCGCAGTCGCGCGAGGGCGAAGAGATCTTGACGACGCTCGGGCGCGGCGCGCTGCGCAGCAAAGTGAAGCGGCGCGAACTCCTATAATCGCCGCGCATGGCGCACCGCCTCTCGAAAATCACCACGCGCACGGGCGATGCGGGCGAAACCGGCCTCGGCGACGGCTCGCGCGTCTCGAAAGACCATCCGCGCGTGCGCGCGCTCGGCGAGCTCGACGAATTGAATAGCGCGATCGGCGTTCTCGCGGCGGAGGCGCTTCCCGCCGACGTGGCGCAGGTTCTCTCCCAGGTGCAGCACGATCTCTTCGACCTCGGCGGCGAAGTGAGCATTCCGGGCCATGCCATGGTCACGGACGAGCACGTCACGCGCCTCGAGGCAGCGCTCGAGGCGTGGAACCGGGAGCTCGCGCCGCTCAAGGAATTCATCCTCCCCGGCGGCAGCCGCGCCGCGGCCGCGGCGCACCTTGCGCGCACCGTGTGCCGGCGCGCCGAGCGTGCCCTGGTCGCGCTCGGCGAGCGCGAGCAGGTCGGCGCGTGCGGCCGGCGCTATCTCAACCGCTTGTCGGATCTGCTTTTCGTCGCCGGACGGCGGCTCAACCAGGACGCCGGCCGCGGCGACGTGCAATGGCGCCACGAGCGCAAAGGGAAAACCTGATGGCCGATCTCAAGATCTCGAACGTCGATGCGCTCGGCAAGCCGCTCGGCCAGTATTCGCATCTGACGCGCGTGCGCGCGAGTGAATTGCTGTTCGTCGCCGGCATGCTCGCGCCCGGGAACGACTTCGACACGCAATGCAGCGGGGTCTTCGCTCAGATTGCGGAGGCGTTGAAGTCGGCGGGCGCCGGCTGGGCAAACGTCGTCCAGTTCACCACCTACCTCGTGCACTCGCAGGACATCGCGAGATTCATGGCCTGGCGGCTGCGCGAATTTCCGAAGCTCTTCCCGAACGGCGCTTATCCGCCGAACACGCTTCTCATCGTCGATCGCCTCGTGCAGGAGCAGTTCCTGATCGAGGTGCAGACCATCGCCGCGCTCTAAGCTTCTTCGACGAACACCTCTTCGCGCTTCTTGCGGATCGCGGGCAGCGCGACGACCACGAGCAGGATGAGCGAGGCGATCATGAAGCCGGCGCTGATCGGCTTGGTGAAGAAGACGGTCGGGTCGCCGCGCGAGAGCAGCATCGCGCGCCTCAGGTTCTCCTCCATCAGCGGCCCGAGGATGAAGCCGAGGATCATCGGCGCCGGCTCGCATTCGAGCTTGGCGCAGATATAGCCGAGGAGCCCGAAGACGCCCATGATCAGCACGTCGAACGGGTTGTTCGAAAGGCTGTAGACGCCGATCGCCATGAAGACGAGGATCGACGGGAAGAGATAGCGATAGGGCAGGGTCAGGAGCTTCACCCACATGCCGATGAGCGGCAGGTTCAGCACCACGAGCATCAGGTTGCCGAGCCACATCGAGGCGATCAGGCCCCAGAAAAGCTCGGGCTTCTCGTTCATCACCTGCGGTCCGGGCGCGATGCCCTGGATCATGAGGGCGCCGATCATCAGCGCCATCACGGCGTTCGACGGGATGCCGAGCGTGAGCATCGGGATGAACGAGGTCTGCGCGCCGGCGTTATTCGCCGACTCGGGCGCGGCCACGCCTTCAATCGCGCCCTTGCCGAATTTCTCCGGGTGCTTTGAGATTTTCTTCTCGAGGCTGTAGGCACCGAACGAGGAGAGGAGCGCGCCGCCGCCCGGCAGGATGCCGAGGCAGGAGCCGAGCGCCGTGCCGCGCAGCACCGCGGCCCAGGAGTTCTTGAAGTCCTCCTTGGTCGGCCAGAGGTTCTTCACCTTGCTCGTGAAGATCTCGCGCTTCTCCTTCATCTCGATGTTGGCGACGATTTCCGCCGTGCCGAACATGCCCATGGCGACGATGACGAAGCCGATGCCGTCGGAGAGCTCCGGAATGCCGAAGGTGAAGCGCAGCACGCCGGAATTGACGTCGGTGCCGATCAGGCCGAAGAGCAGTCCCCAGACCACCATCGCGATCGCCTTGATGAGCGAGCCGTGCGCGAGCACGGTCGCCGCGATCAGGCCGAAGACCATCAGCGAGAAATACTCGGCCGGGCCGAACTTGAGCGCCACTTCGGCGAGCGGCGGCGCGGCGACGGCGATGAGCAGCGTCGCCACGCAGCCGGCGAAGAACGAGCCGAGCGCGGCCACCGCGAGCGCCGGGCCGGCGCGCCCCTGGCGCGCCATCTGATAGCCATCGAGGCAGGTCACGACCGACGAAGATTCGCCAGGGATGTTGACGAGGATAGCGGTGGTCGAGCCGCCGTACTGGGCGCCGTAGTAGATGCCGGCGAGCATGATGAGCGCCGCGACCGGGCTCAGGTTAAACGTGATCGGCAGCAGCATCGCGATCGTCGCGACCGGTCCGATGCCGGGCAGCACGCCGATCAGCGTGCCGAGCAGGCAGCCGATGAGCGCGTAGAGCAGATGGATCGGCGTAATGGCGACGCCGAAGCCGATGACCAGGTTATGGAAGATCTGATCCATCGCCCGCCCCTCAGCCGAAGTACTCGGGCCACAGCGGGAAAGGCAGCGTCAGGCCTTTCACGAACACGAGCACCGAGAAGATGATGAGGGCGATGTAAAGGAGGCCGACCTCCTTCCATTTGAACTCGTGGCCGCCGTAGGCGCTGATGAAGACGAGCGCCGCGGTAGCGAGCACCAGTCCTAGCGGCTTCATCAGATAGCCGTAGGCGACGGTGGCCGCCGAGACGAGGATCAGGCCTTTCGCGTCGGGCCGGTACCTGACCGTAAGGATGGCGACGATCAGCGTGCCGATGAGAATCACCCACTCGCTCGAGAATCCGATCCACTTCGCGAGAAGGCCGAGGACGAGAAAGATCGCCACGGCGATTGCGATATCGATGATGTTGAAGGGCAGCACCAGCTTCGCTTCGCCCTCCGGGTGCACGAGCAGAGATTCGGCCAGCACCACGGCACCGAGCAGCGCGAGCAGCCCGCCGAGCATCGTCGGAAAATACGCGGGCCCCATGCGCACCGCGGTACCCATCTGATAATTGGCCATC
>JBHELS010000074.1:0-5040 GCA_046263015.1 Burkholderiales bacterium
CGCCCGGAAAGCACGATCTTGACGCCGGCCTTCGCGAGCTCGATGGCGCCAGCGAGGCCGATGCCCGAGCCGCCGCCCGTGATCCAGGCGACCTTACCGTCGAGCATATTGCGTCGCGCCGAAGAGCACCTCTGCTTGCTCCTTGCTCATCCCGGGTGTTTGACGGCGCCGATCGGCGAGCACCTCCACCGCCTTCTTCACCGCCGGCCGCTCGGCGATGCCGTCGCGCCAGCGCTTGACGTTCGGATAGTCGTCGATATTCACGCCCTGGCGCTCGGGCGCGCGCAGCCAGGGCATCGTCGCCATGTCGGCAATGGTGTACTCGTCGCAAGCGAGCCACTCGCTCTTCGCGAGCTGGCGGTCGAGCACGCCGTAGAGCCGGTTCGCCTCGTTCTTGTAGCGGTTCATCGCGTACTCGATCTTCTCCGGCGCGTAGCCGAGGAAGTGGTGCGCCTGGCCGAGCATCGGGCCGACATGCCCCATCTGCGTCATCATCCATTGCATGACCTGCCAGCGCTTGCGCATGTCCTTCGGCAGGAACCGGCCGGTTTTCGACGCGAGGTAGAAAAGCATGGCGCCCGATTCGGCGAGCGCGAACGGTTTGCCGCCGGGGCCGTCCTGGTCGACCATCGCCGGGATCTTGTTGTTCGGCGAGACGGCGAGGAACTCGGGCTTGAACTGGTCGCCCTTGCCGATATCGATGGGGTGGACGTTGTACTCGAGCCCGGTCTCCTCGAGCATGATGTGGATCTTGTGCCCGTTGGGCGTTGGCCAGGTGTAGAGGTCGATCATGGTTGCAGTTTTACCAGTTGTTTACCGAAATTTTTCCCTGCGAGGAGATCGATCAGGCCGCGCGGCGCGCTTTCCAGGCCGTGCACGATCGACTCCTTGTACTTGAGCCGTCCTTCGGCGAGATAGCCACCGAGCGCGTTCAGCGCTTCGCCGTAGCGATCCTTCCAGTCGAAGACGATCATGCCGCGCACGCGCAAGCGATTGACCAGGATCGCGCGCCAGTTGCGCACGCGATAAGGATCGACCGAGTTGTAGTCAGCGATGGTGCCGCACACGACAACGCGGCCGAAGAGATTCATGCGCTCAAGCAGCGCATCGAGGATCTCGCCGCCGACGTTATCGAAGTACACATCGACGCCCTTCGGGCAGGCGGCCGAAAGCTGATCCCGCAACCCTGCGCCCTTGTAGTCGACGCACGCGTCGAAGCCGAGCTCGTCTCGTACGTACTCGCATTTTTCCCGGCCGCCGGCGATGCCGACGGCGCGAGCGCCCCAGATTTTCGCAAGCTGACCGACGACGCTGCCGACCGCGCCGGAGCCGGCGGAGACGACGACCGTCTCGCCCGCCTTCGGCTCGCCGAGCTCCTTCAGCCCGAAGTACGCGGTCATGCCGGGCATGCCGAGGAGGCCGAGGTAGTAGCTGAGCGGCGCGCGCGAGCTATCGACGCGGCTCGCGTCCTTGGTGCAGCCGTAGAGCTGCCAGCCGAGCGGCGTCAGCACCTTGTCGCCCACCGCAAGCCGCGCATGGCGCGATTCGACCACCTCGCCGAGCGTCTGCCCGACCATCACTTCGCCGAGTTCCACGCCTTTCACATAGCTCTTCGCATCGCTCATGCGGCCGCGCATATAAGGATCGAGCGAGAGCCAGAGGTTGCGCACGAGCACCTCGCCCTCCGCGGGCCGCGGCAGCGCCGCCTCCTCGAGGCGGAAGTTCGTCTCGCTCACCGGACCGACCGGGCGGCTCGCAAGGACGACGCGCTTGTTCGTCATAGCGAGGCGTAACGCGCGAGATGATGGTCGGCGTCGCCGTATTCGCGTGCGAGGACCGTGAGCCGCCGGAACGTGTGGCTCACCTTCAGCTCTTCGCTCATCCCCATGCCGCCATGGAGCTGCACCGCTTCCTGGCTGATATGGCGCGCGGCATCGGCGATCTTGATCTTGGCGGCCGAGATGGCGCGCGCGCGCTCGCGCGGATCCCTCTCGGCGTCTGCCTTGCTCGCCGCGACGCAGGCCATCGAGCGCGCCTGCTCGAGCGAAATGAACATGTCGACCATGCGGTGCTGCAGCGCCTGGAAGGTGCCGATCGGCGCGCCGAACTGCTTGCGGGTCTTCAGGTACTCAAGCGTCGTGTCGCAAGCGAATTGCATCGCGCCCACCGCTTCGGCACAGACGAGCGCGGTGGCGAAATCCAACGTCTCTTCTAGAAGCGCGGCGCCACCGCCGATCGGCTCGGCCGGCGCTTCGCGCAGTATCACGTCGCCCGCGACGCGTTCATCGATCGTGCGATGCGGCTTCACATCGGCCGCCGAGCGTTCCACCAGATAGAGCGCGACGCCATCGTCGCCGCGCGCGCTTACCACCAAGTAATCGGCGAGTGGCGCGCCGATGACGCCCGCCTTTTCCCCGCTCAGCCGGTTTTTCCCGGCCTCTCTCCGTACGGCATCACCGTGCGCGAACGCGAGCTTGGTACGCCCGTCGAGCACGGCGGCAAGAAGCTCGGCTTTCTTCGCGCCGCGCTCGATCGCGCGCGCCGCGAGGACGAGCGGCACGTAGGGCTCGACCACCAGCGCCGTGCCGAACGCTTCCATCACGCCCATGAGATCGACCGCGCCGCCGCCGAATCCGCCGTGCTCGGCGCCGATCGGCAGGCCGATGAGCCCCATCTCGGCGAACTGCCGCCACACTTGCGCGCTCCAGCCGTCGCCGGCGACGATTTTCTTTCGCGCCTCGAATTCGTAGCTCTTCGCGAGATAGCGCCGCACTGAATCGGCGAGGAGCTGCTGCTCTTCGTTGTAGTCGAAGTTCATCTACAACCCGAGGGTCGCTTTGGCGATGATGTTGCGCTGTATCTCGTTCGAGCCGGCGTAGATGGTCGTCTTGCGCATGCTCAGGTAGCGCTTGCGAATCGCCACGGCGAGCGCGTCGCTCGCCCCGGGATCGGCGGCATCCATCATCAGCTCGGTCAGCGCTTGCTGGATCTCGGTGCCCTTGATCTTCAACATCGATACGTCGGCTCCGGGCGGCTCGCCGGTGCGCCGCATGCGATCGAGAAACCGTAGATTGGTGATCTCGAGCGCCGCGAGCTCGACCTCCACGCGCGTCAGGCGGTCGCGCCAGCGCATGTCGCGCATGCGGTGCGCGCTGTAGCGCTTGAGGTGCGCGAGCTGCCGCTTCGACTCGCCGATGCGGCCGGTGTTCATGCGCTCGTAGCCGAGCAGATATTTCGCCACGGTCCAGCCCTTGCCCTCTTCGTAGATCAGGTTCTCGGGCGGCACCTTGACGTCGTCGAAAAACACTTCATTCACTTCGTGCGCACCGTCCATCAGAATGAGCGGCCGCACGGTGATGCCGGGCGTGCGCATGTCGATGAGCAGGAACGAGATGCCTTCCTGGCGCTTGGCAGAGCTTTCCGTGCGCACGAGGCAGAAGATCCAGTCGGCGTAATGCGCGAGCGTCGTCCAGATCTTCTGGCCGTTGACGACGTAATGGTCGCCGCGTCGCGCCGCGCTCGTTTTCAGCGACGCGAGATCGCTGCCCGAGCCGGGCTCGGAGTAGCCCTGGCACCAGAAATCGTCGCCGTTGTAGATGCGCGGCAGGAAGCGCGCTTTCTGCGCCTCGTTGCCAAAGCGCAGCAGTACCGGACCGCACATCGCGAGCCCGAAAGGCATGAGCGGCGGGCTGCCCGCGTAGCCGAGCTCCTCCTCGAAGATATAGCGCTCGACCACGTTCCAGCCGGTGCCTCCCCATTCGCGCGGCCACGCGGGCGCCACCCAGCCTTTCTTCGCAAGGATGCGATGCCAGCCAAGCAAATCTTCTTTGGAGAGATGCGCGTAGCTCTCGACTTTGTCGCGCAGCTCCGCCGGCAGGTTGGCGCCGAGCCAGGCGCGCACTTCATCGCGAAACGCGAGCTCCTCGGCGGAATAATTGAGATCCATGACGGCGGGAGGCCGGAAAGTCTAACGCACGAATTCGGGGTCAGGCACCGATAGCTTTGCTCGCCCCGAGTTCCGTGCCTGACCCGAACTAGAGGATGCTCACGCCTCCGTCGGCGACCAGGCACTGGCCGGTGATGAAGGCCGCGGCATCGGAGGCAAGAAAGACCGCGACACCGCCGATGTCGCGCGGCTCGCCAAGGCGCCTGAGCGGCGTGGCGGCGATGCGCTCGGCGCGACGCGCGTCGTCTTCCCACAGAGCGCGCGCGAAGTCCGTCTTCACGAGTCCGGGCGCAATCGCGTTCACGCGCACGTTCTTCGGTCCCCATTCGGCGGCGAGGTTGCGCACCAGGTGATGGCCCGCCGCTTTTGAGACGCCGTAGGCACCAATCACCGTGTTGGCGAGCAGTCCACCGATCGACCCGACGAGCGTGAAGCTGCCGCCGCCGCGCTCGGCCATCCCGGGGAGCGTCATCGCTGCGAGCCAGAGCGCGCTTTTCACGTTGTTGGCGATGATCTTGTCGAACGCCTCGTCGGAAATGCCGGTGAGCGGCCCGAAGTAGGGGTTTGAGGCCGCGTTCGCGACGACGATGTCGATACGGCCCCATTTGGCCCGCGTCGCCTCGACGAGCGCCTGCAGCTCTTCTTTGCGCGAGACGTTGCAGGGGCGCGCGAACACGGCATATCCGGCCCCCTCGAATTCGGCCCGCACCGCGTCGCATGCGTCCGCTTTTCGGCTCGAGACGGCGACCGCGGCGCCCGCGCGGGCGAGCTCTTCGGCGATCGATTTGCCGATGCCGCGCGTCGAACCGGTGACCAGGGCCACCTTGCCGCGCAGGTCGAAGAGAGACGCGCTCATTTCACAATGCGAAATCTCGTATGACTAAGTTGACACGTCCGCCGTGCTCGCCAGAATAGCGAAACGCGAAACACTCCGCTTTAGTCCCCCAAGTACCAAAAGGAAGGAATCGAACTCGAATGGGCGCTCCCGAACCCGCGGCACCGCTTGCACCACCGGCCGGCACGTTCAGCTATGAGCACGAAGGCGACCGGCAGTTTGCGACCACGCTCGCCCGCGGCCTCGAAGTCCTGCGTTG
>JBHELS010000075.1:0-4228 GCA_046263015.1 Burkholderiales bacterium
CCGAAATACCCGTTTCCAGGCTTCACGTCGGCGGGCTTCTTCGCCGTGACGTCGTATCGTGCTTGGAATCCTGATCCTTCGAACACGCTCGATGTCTCGGTTTGCTGTCCAAATTCTAGTTAGCTGAGCGACGTCACCTACCCCGTCGCTAGCTGAGCAGATTATCCAAACAACACACTTTCAGCACAATCCGAATTCCAGGTCGCGGCGCTGTGCACGACGCAGTTCTCTCTGAGCGGAGATCTGGGCGATGACAGTGAATCGCATGCGCTCGCAGAGTCGACCAACAGATCAAAGCTTAGCGGACTGCTCACTTCTTTTCGCGCGGACGATTACTTCACGCGCACGACGTGGGGCCGCTTCGTCGACACGAGACGGTGAAGGCGGCGCCGATGGACCGCAATGGGCACTCCGGAAGAGGCGGCGCGCACCATCCTTTGGCTTGTCTCGCCCGAAACTTCTAGTCACGGCCGCCATCGTCGACGCTGCGGGCCCTTCTTACTCACCGACGCTTTTCAGCCGCTCGTCGGACATTGGCGCTACGCGTCGCCGGCCAGTATTTCGCCCAGGACGTGCAGGTCGACCGGCTTCGTGAGGTGCAGGTCGAACCCCGCCTCGAGGGCGCGCTGCCGGTCGGCATTCTGGCCCCAGCCCGTGAGGGCAATGATGCGCACGCGCCTGCCATTTGTCCGGCGCCGGATCTCCCGCGCCGCGTCGTAGCCGTTCATGCGCGGCATGCCGATATCAAGCAACACAATGTCCGGTCCGAACTCATCGGCCGCGTCGACCGCTTCCACGCCGTCGTGCGCTTCGCGCACCTCGTGCCCGGTCAGCTCCAGCAGCCGGCGCAAGGTGGCCGCCGCGTCGACGTTGTCGTCCACGACCAGGATGCGCTTCGACTTCGCTACGGGCGCGGGGCGCGATTGCCCGGGCGGTTCGGCGGCAGCACGTGGCGCCACGAGCGGCAGATACACGACGAACTCGCTTCCTTTGCCGCTTCCTTCGCTGCGCGCCTCGACCCTGCCGCCATGCAACTCGGCGAAGCCGCGCACAAGCGCCAAGCCGATGCCCAGGCCTCCTTCGGTCCGTTCGAGCGCCGGCGCCACCTGCGAGAACATCTGGAAAAGCCTCGGCAGATGATCGGCCGGAATGCCGATGCCGGTGTCGCGCACGCGAACCACCACCTCGCCGCCGTTGCGCGCCGCGGAGAGCTCGATACGCCCACCGCGCGGCGTGAACTTGATGGCGTTGTTCAGCAGGTTGAGGAAGATCTGGGTGACGCGCGTGACATCGGCTTGCGCTTCGAGCGGCTCCTGCGGCAGCTCGACCTCCAGCGCGTGCCCCGCGGCTTCCGCGGCCGGTCGCGCCGCCGCCACGGCATCGGCGAGCGCGTGCTGCAGCACCATGGGCTCCTTGCGCAATTGCACCTTGGCCTGCGTGATACGTGAGAGCTCGAGCAGATCATCCACCAGCCGCGTCAGATGGCGCGCCTGCCGGTCGAGGATTGCGCCCGCCGCGGCGACCGGCTCGGCGAGCGGTCCGGCGCGCGTGATGATGTCCACCGCGCTGCGGATCGGCGCCAACGGATTGCGCAGCTCGTGGGCGAGCGTTGCCAGGAATTCGTCCTTGCGCCGATCCGCCTCGCGCAGCGCCTCTTCCGCCTCGCGCTGCGCAGTGATGTCCGTGTTGGTGCCGAACCATTGCAGCACCCGCCCCTGCGCATCCTTGAGAGGCGAGACGCGGGTCAGGAACGAGCCGAAGCGTCCATCCGCGCCACGCAGCGGGAACACCATTTCAAACGCCTCGCCCGTCGCGATCGACTTCTTCCACTGCTCGAGGACCGCAGGCAACGCGCGCGGGTCGTGGACGCTCTGCCAGCCCCAACCCTCCATGTCACGCGGCGTTGTGCCGGTGTATTCGTACCAGCGCTGGTTGTACCAGTAGATCCAGCCGTCGGCACGCGCCATCCAGGCAAGTTGCGGCATGCCGTCCACCATGGCGAGAAATTCTTCGCGCATGCGGCTGATCTGCTCCGCTTGCCTGCGAGCTTGCTGCTCCGCGGCTAGGGCGCGCGCATTCGCGGTAACGTCGTGCATGATTATCGTCGCGCCGATGTAGCCGCCGTGGTCGTCGCGCACGGGAGAAACGCTCGCCTGGAAGTCCCGCGAGGCTTGCGCAACGCTGATCGTCAGGTCGACGAACACCGGATCGCTGCCGGCTCGTGCCGTATCGAGGGCAGCGCTGAGCGAGGGCGGCCATCCGGCCAAACTCGCAGCGGGAGCTCCGACGGCGTCGGACGCTGGATGCCCGAGGACCTGCTTCGCGCCCCGGTTCCATGCGGTGACGAGGCTGCGGGCGTCGAGCGCAATGATCGGCTCGGGCGCCTGCTCCAGGAAAGTGGAGAAATAGCGATCGGTGAGGTAAAGCGCGCGGTAGCGCCCGGGATCGACCGATTCGCGCGCGCTGATGCGTACGTTCGCCCGATCGAGCGTAGTGCGAAGCTGGCGCCGCTGCATGCTCGCCCGCGCCACATTCTTGAGCAGACGCGGAAGGCTCGCGTCGCCCGCCACGGCGATCGACCAGTTCTCACCGATCATCGGGGCAATGGCGAGCTGCCGGCTAAGCGCAGGCAGGTCGTCTTCCCGCGGAATGAAAAGAACGTGTCCATCCCACCTTGCGCGGATGCTGCGCGCCAGCGCGAGCGGGTTCTTTACATCCGGCCCGATCAGCACCGCTATGGGATCCTCGTCGGAAAGGGCGGCGCCGAGCGCCTTCACTGCGGCGGCATCGTCGGCGAAGCCACATACGTCGAGCTCCGCGGCGCGCGCGTGCTCGCGGATCGCCGGCCCGATCGCTTCGCCGGGCGCCGGATCCACGAGAAACACGCTTGCGCGCATCGGCTAGAGGATCGGCAGGCCAAGAAGGGCACGCCCAGTCCAGGTCTTCAGCATGTCGGTCGTCGGCGCCATGACGTGGCCGGCGCGCGCGTCGCGCAGCAACCTCGCCAGTAAGCTGTTCTCGCGATACGCGATGCCGCCGGCGAGGGTCATCGCTTCGTTGGTCACCCGCACGGCCGTCTCGGCTGCCTGCACTTTGCAAGACAGGATGTAAGGCAGCGCGGACGGGTCGCCGATGTCGCCCAGATGTCCGGCGGCATAGATCAAGGCCCGCGTCTTTTCCGTCTCCATCCACATATCGGCATAACGGTGCTGCAGGAGCTCGACGTGCCGCAGCGCTTGCCCGGAGGTGGCATGGCGCCGCGTGCGCAGGTGCTCGCCCACGGCCTGTACCGCTGCCACCGCGATGCCGAGATAGGTTCCCGCCATCGCCATCAGGAAATAAGGCGCCACCACCTCGAATACATACCAGACCTGGTCCCCCTCCTCGCCAAGCAGGTTGGCGCGCGGCACCCGCGCATCGCTCAGCTCGACGGCTCGCGACGAATTGCCGCGCATGCCGAAACCCGCCCAAGGCGCCTGCCACGCGAGGCCGGGTGCATCGCGGTCGACCACGAGAAGGCTGAAGTCCCCGCCTTCCGACGGGCGGCTCGCTTGCGTCGATATGACGTAAGAGTCCGCGTGCCCGCCGTTCGTCACGAACTGCTTGGTCCCATTCACCACGTAGTCGCCGCCGTCGACTCGTAAGCGGGTTTCCGGAAGGTAGAGATGCGCGCCGGCACCGGTTTCAGAAAGGGCGAGCGTCGTCAAATGACGCCCTTCGGCGATCGGCCGCAGATAGCGCGTCTCCTGGTCCTTGGTCGCCTTGGCGGCGATGACAGCGGTGCCGACGCAATGCATGCCGAAGCACAAAGCGGAGGACGGACACGCACGCGCGATGGCTTCGGTGACTACGCCGAGCGCGAGCAGCCCTTGGCCCTGCCCTCCGCTCGCGCGTGGCACCTGCAGGCTCATCATGCCCGCTTCGCGCAGCGCCTCCAGGGCGTGCCGCGGCCACATCGCTTCACGGTCGACTTCCGCCGCCAGCGGAGCGATGGCGTGTGCGGTGAGGTCCTCCACGCGCGTGCGGATGGCGCGCAAATCGGACGACAGCAGATGGTCCATGCGAAAGCCTCGTGGATAGGCAGGACGCTGAAGCGCCCGTAACGTGTCAGCGCTCCAAACACATTTCCGGCACAGACCTCCGGCGTGGAAAACACAGTCAGAGGTAAGTGATTGGATGGGTGGCGGAGCGGACGGGACTCGAACCCGCGACCCCCGGCGTGACAGGC
>JBHELS010000076.1:0-5549 GCA_046263015.1 Burkholderiales bacterium
TCGCAAGCTGCGCGCGCGCGAGCTCTGGGATCAGATCATGCGCTCGACGTACGACCACGCCGAGCCGGGCATCCTGTTTCTCGACCGCATCAACCGCGACAACAACCTGAACTATTGCGAGACCATCGAGGCGACCAATCCCTGCGCCGAGCAGCCGCTGCCGCCCTACGGCTGCTGCTGCCTCGGCTCGATCGACCTCACGCGCTACGTCTCGTCGCCCTTCACCGAGCAGGCGAAGTTCGACTTCGAGCACTTCGCGCGCACGGTGGAAGTCGCGATCCGCATGCTCGACAACGTGCTCGAGGTGACGGCCTGGCCGCTCGAGCAGCAGAAGAAGGAAGCGATGGCGAAGCGCCGCGTCGGGCTCGGCTTCACCGGGCTTGGCGACGCGCTCATCATGCTGCGGCTTCGCTACGACACGGACGAGGCGCGCCAGATGGCCGCGCGCGTCTCCGCCGCCATGCGCGACGCCGCCTACCGCGGCTCGGTCGAGCTCGCGCGCGAGCGCGGCGCGTTCCCGCTCTTCAACGCCGACCTCTACCTCTCCAGCACCAGCTTCGCCACGCGCCTGCCTGAAGAGATCAAGGCGCTCATCCGCAAGCACGGCCTTCGCAACTCCCATCTGCTCTCGATCGCGCCCACCGGCACGATCAGCCTCGCCTTTGCCGACAATGCGTCGAACGGCATCGAGCCGCCTTTCTCGTGGATTTACACGCGCAAGAAACGCATGGCCGACGGCACGCTGAAGGAATTCCCGGTCGAAGACCATGCCTGGCGCCGCTACCGGGCGATGGGTGGCGACGTGCAAAAGCTGCCGCCCTACTTCGTCACCGCGCTCGAGCTTTCCGCACGTGCGCACGAGCAGATGGTCGCGGCCGTCGCGCCTTACATCGACACGAGCATCTCCAAGACCGTCAACGTGCCGGAGGACTATCCCTATGGCGAGTTCCAGGACCTCTACTTCCTCGCCTGGAAGTCCGGCCTGAAGGGGCTCGCCACCTATCGGCCAAACAAGGTGCTCGGCGCCGTGCTCTCCGTCGGCAGCACGCCGCCGCAGGACTTCATGCACGACGACGTCAACCGCCGTCTCACGGTGAAATCGGTGCCGGCGCCGGTGCTCGCGTCGCTTCGCTGGCCCGGCCGCCCGGACCTTTCCGCCGGCAACCCGGCGTGGACCTACATGGTCGAGCATCCGCACTACCGCTTTGCCGTCTTCGTCGGTCACATCGAGAACGGCACCCCGCACCCCTTCGAGGTCTGGGTGAACGGCAGCGAACAGCCGCGCGGCCTCGGCGCGCTGGCGAAGACCCTGTCGATGGACATGCGCGCGAACGATCGCGACTGGCTGAAGCTCAAGCTCGAGACGCTCGCGAAGACGCGCGGCGACGACGCCTTCGACATGCCCTTTCCGCCGCGCGGCGAGAAGAAGCGCATGCCCTCCGTCGTCTCGGCCTTTGCGCAGATCGTGCGCTGGCGCGTCGAGCAATTGCAGGCCGGCCTCGGCGACGAGCAGTTCAAGCTCGCGCAGGAAGCGGGCTCCTCGCCGCTCATGGATGCGATGTTCGCGCTGAAGGAGCCGAAGACCGGCACCGACGGCACCATCTCGTGGACGGTCGACGTGCTCAACCCGCGCACCGGCGACGACTTCGTCCTCGGCCTGAAGGAAATCATCCTCCCCACGGGAAATGGTGCAACGGCAGGCGTGACGCGACCCTACTCCGTCTGGCTCTCGGGCGAATACCCGCGCCCGCTCGACGGGCTGTGCAAGCTGCTGTCACTCGATATGCGCGTTCTCGACCCGGCCTGGATCGGCATGAAGCTCCGCAAGCTGCTCGACTTCCCCGAGCCGCTCGGCGACTTCATGGCCTTCGTGCCCGGCAGCCGCAAACAGCAGACTTTCCCTTCAACGGTCGCTTACGTCGCGCGTCTCATCGTGCATCGCTACGCGATGCTCGGCATCCTCGATGAAGACGGCATCCCGCGCACCCAAATGGGCATCCTCGAATCGCCCGCCGAGCGCGCGACGCCCGTGCTCGCAGGCAGCCCGTGCCCCGAGTGCGGCAACAGCACCCTCATCCGCAAGGACGGCTGCGACTACTGCACCGCCTGCGGCTACGTCGGCGTCTGCGGCTAGTTCGCGCTAGTTCGGGGACGGAGCCCGAACTTCAGCGATAGCGCTTAGCGCGGGTTGCCCGCATGGGCCCGGTTGGCCGGGGAGTAATCCGGACACCAGGCTCGATCGTCCAAACGAACTGACGCAAAATCGGACGCCTGCCACCCGGAGGAGCCTCGATGGCCAATGCTCGCCTCAGCACCGCCGACAAGCGACGCGCATTTCAGCAACTGCATAAGGCCGGATGCTTCGTCATTCCGAACCCTTGGGATATTGGCAGCGCGCGTTTTCTGCAAGGTCTTGGATTCAAGGCGCTCGCCACTACAAGTTCCGGCTTCGCGTGGTCGCGGGGCCGCGCCGACGGTGCCATCTCGCGCGATATAGCGCTCGCGCACCTACACGAGATCGTGGCCGCGACCGATTTGCCGGTGAATGCCGACTTCGAAAACGGCTTCGCACACGATGCGGCCGGCGTGGCGGAAAGCGTTCGTCTCGCAATCGAGACCGGCATTGCGGGAGTCTCAATAGAGGATTCAACCGGCGAGGCGGCAAAACCGCTCTATGAACTGGGCACTGCGGTCGAGAGGATCAGCGCGGCGCGAAGCGCCATCGACAAGGCGGGCGGCGATGTGATGCTAATCGGACGGGCCGAATGCTTTTTTATCGGTCGGCCGGATCTCGAGGAAACCATCCGGAGGCTCAAGGCCTACGCGCACGCAGGCGCCGACTGCCTCTACGCGCCCGGCATCCGCACGCCCGATCAGATCAAAGCCGTCGTCGCTGCCGCGGCGCCGAAGCCGGTCAACCTGCTGGTAGGCTTCGCGAGCCAACTTACGATGCAGGATATCTCTGCATTGGGTGTGCGACGCGTCAGCGTTGGCGGCGCGCTTGCACGCTCGGCCTGGGGCGGATTCATGCGCGCTGCCAAATTGATTGCAGAACAGGGTAAATTCGACGGCTTCGCCACCGCGGCGGCCGGCGATGAACTCAATCGGTTCTTTCGCGAGCCACCGCTCAGAGAAGACGCATGAACCGCCTATGGAAGCTGGTGAGCGCCGGGCTCGCGCTGATCGTCGCTTTGCCTGCGCTTGCGCAAAGTTATCCGTCCAAGGCGATACGGCTGGTGTCGCCGTTTCCGCCCGGCGGCAGTGTCGACGTCGTCGGCCGGCTGCTGGCGGCGAAGCTCTCGGAGAGCATGGGCCAGCAGATGGTCGTCGACAACCGTTCGGGAGCGTCCGGTGTGATCGGAACCGAGGTGGTAATGAATTCGCCAGCCGACGGCTACACGCTCCTTATCAACACGATCCCGTTCGTCACCAACCAGTTCCTGATGCCGCGTGCGCCGTACGACCCGCTGCGCGACTTCGTCTCGATCTCGCTCGTCGCGTCGTCGCCCTCGCTCGTGACGGTGCATCCGTCGCTGCCGGTGCGCTCCATTCAGGAACTGATCGCGCTCGCCAAGGCGAATCCCGGCCAGCTCTTCTACTCGGCGGCCGGTGTGGGCACCAATCCGCACATTGCCGGCGAGCTTTTCAACCTGCTCGCGGACGTCAATATCGTTGCCGTGCAGTTCAAGGGCGGTGGTCCCGCGGATCAGGCGCTCATCGCGGGCGACGTGGCGGTCACCTTCGGCAATATTTCGCAGGAGATCGGCTTCGTGAAAGGCGGACGAATGCGAGCGCTGGCGGTGACGAGCGCGAAGCGCAATTCGGCGATGCCGGACCTGCCGACGGTGGCCGAGGCTGGCGTGCCCGGCTACGAATTCGATACCTGGTTCGTCGTCGCGGCGCCCAAGGGCACGCCGCGCGCGGTGGTTGACATGCTGAACTCGCACATCCGCAAGGTGCTGGCCGCTCCCGATCAGGTGAAGTTCTACGAGGAGCGCGGGCTGACGGTGATTGCGAGCACGCCCGAGGCGGCCACCGCGCACCTGGAAAATGAGCAGAAGAAGTGGGCGCGTGTCGTCAAGGAGCGCGGCATCAAGGCGGAATGATTTGCGCGGCTAAGGGATCGCGCAGACGCACCCAGACGGGCGCATGATCGCTCGCCTTCTCTCGGCCGCGATGCTCCGTGTCGACGCCGGTGTCGAGGAGCCGCGGCAGCAGCTCCGGCGTGAGCATCAGGAAGTCCATGCGGAAACCGGCGTTCCGCCTGAACGCTGCGTCGTTCACCCAGAATGTGTAGACGCGTTCTTCGGGATGGAGATGGCGCGTCGCGTCGATCCATCCCTGGTCAAGCAATCGGCGAAAGGCCGCGCGCGTCTCAGGCTGCACAACGGCGTCGAGCCGCCATAGCCATTCGTTGTAGATATCGGCCTTGGTGGGCACGACGTTGAGATCGCCGGCGAGCACCACCCGCTGTTCCGAATCGATCAGTTCCCGGGCGTGCGCGTTCAAGCGCTCGAACCACGCGAGCTTGTAGTCGAACTTCGGTCCGGGTTGCGGGTTGCCATTCGGCAGATATACCGAAGCGACGACGAGCCCTTTCACTGCCGCCTCAAGGTAACGCGCCTGCCTGTCCAGCTCATCGCCCGGCAAACCGCGCCGGATCTCCACGGGACGCTCGCCCTTCGCCAGGATAGCGACGCCATGGTGCGAGCGCTGACCGTGCCACAGCGAACCGTAGCCCGAGTCTTCGAGCATTCGTACCGGGCATTTCTCGTCGGTTGTTTTGATTTCCTGCAGGCAGACGATGTCGGGGCTCGTCTCCTTCAGCCACTCCAGCAACCGCGGAAGCCGGCCATTCACGCCGTTGACGTTGTACGTCGCGACCTTCAGTGTCGGGCCCGCGGCTATGGCCGCGCGTTGGGCAACTTGGTGCGGTCGAGCGCCGGCCACTGTTCCGCAAGCGGCGGCAGCGGGCAATGCTTGCCGGTGATGCGCTCGACCGCGATTGCATAGACCGTCACTTCGTCCAACCGCGGATAGAAGCCCTTCGGCCGCTCGGGCGTGCCGGTGCCGTACTTAGCGAGGAGCGCATCGAAGAACCGGCTCTTCGCCGCGGGGTCCTCGAGTATGCGAATGCGACCGTAGGCAATCGCACTACGATAAGCGAGACCCGTGTCGCATTCGAAGCGACCATAGTCGAACACCTTGACCGGCTCATCCACCTCGAAGCACACGCGTGGCTCACGCTCGACGTTGAGCCGAAAGTGGCCGCGTGCGCCGGAGTTGTGCAGCGTGATCTCGTCCCCGGTGAAAATGTAGAGGAGCGGCACGACGTACGGCCAGCCATCGGCGCCGATCGTGGCAATTCGTCCGCAGTAGGCGCGCGTGATGAGTTCGCGCGCCTCGGTCTCTCCGAGCAGGCGGTCCTGGCGTCGCAATTGCGGCGAGCTCATGCGGAAATCGTAGCCCACGGGCACGTTTCTCGCACGACGATCTCCATTTCCCCTGGAGATTCCCATGACCGAGCAGATCACCATCCTTGGCATCGC
>JBHELS010000077.1:0-4086 GCA_046263015.1 Burkholderiales bacterium
GGCGATCGCGTTCGCCTGCCGCCGGTGCGCGTCTCGAGCGCGGTAAAAACGGCAAAGCCGGCCGAGTTTCCGATCGTGTTCGAAGACGCGGCGCTCCTCGTCATCGACAAGCCGGCCGGGGTGGCCGTGCACGGGGGAAGCGGCGTCAGCTTCGGAGTCATCGAATCGCTGCGCGCGGCGAGGCCCCAGGCGAAGGCGCTCGAGCTCGCCCATCGGCTCGACCGCGACACCTCGGGCCTTCTTATAGTGTGCAAGAAGAGAAGCGCGCTCACCGCGGTGCACGGCCAGCTCCGCGAAGGCAAGGTGGAGAAGGTTTATGCCGCCCTCGTCAAAGGCTCGCCCGCCGAGTCCTTATTCGAGCTTTCGGAGCCGCTGCACAAGTATGTGACCGGGAGCGGCGAGCGCCGGGTGAGCGTGCGCGAAGGGGGCATGGCCGCGCGCACGCAGGTCCGGGTCCGAAAGCGCGGCAACAGGTTTAGTCTCCTTGAAGTGCGGCTCCTCACCGGGCGGACGCACCAGATTCGAGTGCATCTCGCGCATGCCGGCCATCCGATCCTCGGCGACGACAAGTACGGCGACTTCGCGCTCAACCGCGAGCTGGCAAAGGCGGGGGTCCGCCGCCTGCTTCTTCATGCCGGGCGCCTATCGCTCGCCCACCCGCTGAGCGGCGAGCGGCTGCGGCTTGAGGCGCCCATCCCCGCCGACATGGCGGCGGTCATGACGAAGCTGTGAGGTACCGCCTCGTGGTCTTCGACTGGGACGGCACGATCCTCGATTCGGCGAGCACGATCGCCGAGTGCATCCGTCTCGCGGCGCGAGATGTCGGGCTCCCCGTGCCGAGCGAAGAGCAGGCGAAGCACGTGATCGGCCTGGGGTTGCACGATGCGCTGCGCGGCGCCGTGCCCGATCTCGCGCCCGAGCGCGTCGCCGACTTCGTCGAGCATTATCGGCAGCACTTCCGTTCCCGCGAGGCCACCATGGGCCTCTTCGCGGGCATGCGTGAGCTGATCGAGCGCCTAAGCGGCGAGCGCACGCTCGGCATTGCCACCGGAAAATCGCGGCGCGGCCTCGACCGGGCGCTCGAGACGACCGGGTTGAAGCCGTATTTCCGGGCGTCGCGCTGCGCCGATGAGACCCACCCGAAGCCGCATCCGGCGATGCTTCTCGAGCTCATCGCCGAGCTTGGCGTGCCGATGGAGAATGCGCTCATGATCGGTGACACGTCGCATGATCTCGAAATGGCGCGCGCGGCGGGCGTCGATGCGCTCGCCGTCACCTATGGGGCGCATGCCGCGCGCGGGCTCCTCGAGTGCGCACCGCGCGGCTGCGTCGCAAGCGTCGAGGAGCTCGGCCGATGGCTCGCCGCGAACGGCTGATCTGCGCTTCGAGCGTGCTCGCGAACTCGGGGCAGGGCGTTCGCTTCGAGGTGGAGTATTTCGGCGAACCCGCGCCCGCGTTTGCCGTCCGATACAAGGGTAGCGTGCATGCGTATCTCAACCGCTGCTCGCATGTCGCGATGGAACTCGACTGGCAGGAAGGAGTATTTTTCGATGCCGACGGGCGTGATCTCCTGTGCTCGACCCACGGCGCGACCTACGACGCGGCAAGCGGCCGCTGCGTCGGCGGCCCGTGCAGGGGCGGCCTACTCAAACTGAAGGTGGAAGAACGCGATGGGATGGTTTACTTCACGGGGTTCGAAGATGACTGACAGCAGCAACCCGAATTGGGAGCGCGAGCTGATAGCCAAGCTCGCGAACGATGCGTTGATCGAGCAGCGCCGCCGGCGCCGCTGGGGCATTTTCTTCAAGCTGCTCACCTTCGCCTACATCACGTTTCTCCTTGTCGTCATGATCGACTGGAGTAGCCGCACCGACCTCGCGGGGGGCAAGAAACACACGGCGATGGTCGAGCTCTCCGGCATCATCGCGCCTGGAACCGATGCCAGCGCCGAGCGCATCACCGTGGCGCTGCAAGCGGCTTTCAAGGACAGGAACACGCAGGGGGTGATCATGCGCATCAATTCGCCCGGCGGCAGTCCGGTGCAGGCGCAGACGATTTACGACGAGATGCGGCGCCTGCGCAAGAAATACCCCGATATCCCGCTCTATGCCGTGGTCGAGGACATCTGCGCCTCCGGCGGCTACTTCGTCGCCGCCGGCGCCGACCGGATATATGTCGGAAAAGCGAGCATCGTCGGCTCGATCGGCGTGCTGATGAACGGCTTCGGCTTCACCGGCCTCATGGACAAGCTGGGCGTCGAGCGGCGCCTCCTGACCGCGGGCCAGAACAAGGGCATGCTCGATCCGTTCTCGCCGCTGCGCGAGAAGGACAAGCAATACATCGACACGCTCTTGAAAGACATCCACGGCCAGTTCATCGAGGTGGTGCGCGAAGGACGCGGCAAGCGGCTGAAGGAGACGCCGGACATGTTCAGCGGCCTCATCTGGACCGGGCAGAAGAGCGTCGAGCTCGGTCTCGCGGACGGCTTCGGCACGCTCGATTCGGTCGCGCGCGACGTGATCAAGGCCGAAGACATCGTCGACTACACGCAGAAGGAAGGCTTCGCCGAGAAAGTGGCGAAGCGCTTTGGTGCTTCGATGGCGAGCTCGATCGCCGAGTACGCGCTGCGTTCGCTACCGGTTCTCCGCTAGCAGGAGGAACACCGCCGGACGCTTGCCGATCGCCTGGCGAGCGCGGCGCCAGTCGGCGACGCTACGGGTGCGGATCGATTCTCCGGCGAGCGTGAGATCGGCGGCGACGCAAAGGCGCGTGCCGGCGGCACAGACTTCGATCAGGGCGCCAAGCAGCGCGTCGTTGCGGTACGGCGTCTCGATGAAGATTTCCGTTTCGCGCTCGCGTCGCGAGCGCGCCTCGAGCTCCTTCACGCGCCGCGCACGCTCCGCGGGCTCGCGAGGCAGGTAGCCGCAGAACGCAAAGCGCTGGCCTTCGAGTCCAGAAGCCATCAGCGCGAGCGTGATCGAGGAGGGCCCGACGAGCGGCACGACTTGGAAATTCTCGCGTTGCGCGGCCTCCACTAGCGCGGCGCCGGGATCGGCGATCGAAGGACAGCCCGCTTCCGAGAGAAGGCCGAGCGCTCGCCCTTCGCGCAGCGGCTGCAGGAGTGCGCCGACGGCCTTGGCCGGCGTGTGCTCGTTCAGCTCAAGAAGCGAGAGCGCGCGCGGCGCGCAGCCCAGAGCGCCGAGAAAGGCGCGCGCCGACTTGGCGTTCTCGACGACGAAATCCTTTAGCTCGCGGATCTGCTGGATCGCCGGCGCGGGCAGCGAAGCCTCCGGCGCGCCGCCGAGCGGCGTCGGGATGGCGTAGAGGATCAAACGACCGGCAGACCCGCGCGCTCGAGCATCGAGGTGAGCGCGATAAGCGGCAGGCCGATGAGCGCGGTGGGGTCGCGCGTCTCGATAGCGGCGATGAGGGCGATGCCCAAACCTTCGGCCTTGGCACTGCCCGCGCAGTCGAACGGTTGCTCGCGACGCAGGTAGCTCTCGATGCGCGCGTCGTCGAGTTGGCGGAAGTGCACCGTGCACGGAACGACCTCGGTCTGCAGGCGTCCGTTCGCGGAATCGAGGAGCGCCACGGCGGTGTGGAACTCGGCGCTCTTGCCGGAGAGCGCGCGCAACTGGCGTGTCGCCGCGAGGTGGTCGCCCGGTTTGCCGAGAAGCCGCCCGGCGCTTGTCGCCACTTGGTCGGAGCCGATGATGAGCGCGTCGCGATGCTGGCCGCGTACCGATTGCGCTTTCATCGCCGCGAGGCGCAGCGCCGTGTCGGCGGGCGCCTCGGCGCCGAGGGGGCGTTCATCGGCCTGTGGCGCCGTCACTTCGAAGACGAGGCCGAGGCGCGCGAGGAGCTCCTTGCGATAGCGGGAGGTGGAGGCAAGCACGAGCTGCCGGGGCTGAGCCATCACTTTGTTTTGACGGAGGAATTCGAGCAATGATATTATCCGCGACTTTATTTATGTCGCACCAGCCGGTCATTGACGGTTTTGAGTTCGCGACGGCCGGCGCAACGCAGGAAGGAACGCTGCCCCTCAGCAGCTTTCCACGACTCCAGGATGTGCTCGTGTCCGACGCC
>JBHELS010000078.1:0-3610 GCA_046263015.1 Burkholderiales bacterium
AGGCGCACGAGCTCCGCGTCGAGAAGCGTGCCGCGCTGCGCCGGGGCGGGCCCAGGGGCCGCGCGCGCGGCGCGCTCCGGCGCGTCAGGCACGAAGTATTTGACGACCGCGATGGCCGCGAGCGCGAGCGCTCCGGTGAGCGCGAAGATGCCCCCCATGCCGATGGACTGGTAAAGGACCGGCGCGCCGACGAGCGACACGGCGAACATCAAGCCGATGCTCGTGCCGATCATCGCCATGATTTTGGTGCGATGCTGCTCGCGCGTCAGGTCCGCGGCGAGCGCCATGGCCACCGAATTGATGGCGCCTGCGCCCTGCAGGAGACGGGCGAAGATTGCCATCCAGATGTCATGCGCGGCGACGCCGAGGAAGCTGCCGAGCGCGAAAATCGCGAGCCCCGCATAAATCAGTCCTTTGCGGCCCCAGCGGTCTGACGCCATTCCGTACGGGATCTGCAGCACCCCCTGCGCGAGGCCATAGCCGCCGATGGCGATGCCGACCAAGCGCAGATCATCGCCGCCGCGCAGCGTCGTCGCGTGAACCGCGAACACCGGCAGGATGAAGAAAAGCCCGAGCATGCGCAGGGCGTACACGCCGGCCAAGCTAGCGCCGGCGCGCAGTTCGGTTGCGCTCATGCGATCGGGAGTCATGTGGGGTGCGGCGGAAAAACGCGTCGCGCTATAGTAGCAAGTTTCGCTTTTTCGACCGGCTCCTTGGATTCGATCCGCATCCGCGGCGCGCGCACGCACAACCTGAAGAACGTCAGCGTCGAGCTGCCGCGCAACCGGCTCGTCGTCATTACCGGGCTCTCGGGCTCGGGCAAGAGCTCGCTCGCCTTCGACACGCTCTACGCCGAGGGCCAAAGGCGCTACGTCGAGTCGCTCTCCGCGTACGCGCGCCAGTTTCTCGAGCTGATGGAAAAGCCCGACGTCGATCTGATCGAAGGCCTTTCGCCGGCCATCGCCATAGAGCAAAAGGCGGCAAGCCATAACCCGCGCTCCACCGTAGGCACGGTGACCGAAATCCACGATTACCTGCGGCTTCTCTTCGCGCGCGCGGGCACGCCGTATTGCCCGGAGCACGGCACCGCACTCGCGGCGCACAGCGTGTCGCAGATGGTCGATCACTTGCTCGCGCTGCCTGAGGACACACGGCTCATGGTGCTCGCGCCGGTGGTCGCCGGCCGAAAAGGAGAGCAGTCGGAGCTTCTCGAAGAGCTGCGCGCGCAAGGCTTCAGCCGCGTCAGGATCGACGGCAAGGTGCACGAGCTCGAGAGCGCGCCGCGCCTTGCGAAGAACCGGCAGCATTCGGTGGATGTCGTGGTCGATCGTCTGCGCACGCGCGCCGATACCAAGCAGCGTCTCGCCGAATCGCTCGAGACGGCGCTGCGCCACGCCGACGGCCGCGCGCTAGCGGTCGAGTCCGACAGCGGTCGCGAGCATCTCTTCTCGTCGCGCTACGCCTGTCCGGTGCCGGGCTGCGACTACGCGCTGCCGGAGCTCGAGCCGCGCCTTTTCTCCTTCAACAATCCGATGGGCGCCTGTCCGCGCTGCGACGGCCTCGGCACGGTGGAGGTGTTCGACGTCAAGCGCATCGTTGCGCATCCCAACCTCTCGCTCGCGAGCGGCGCCATCCGCGGCTGGGACCGGCGCAACCACTTCTACCATTCGCTACTCGAGTCGCTCGCGCGCCATTACGGCTTCGATCTCGAGCAGCCGTGGGAGATGCTCGACGAGCGCGTGCAACGCGCGGTGCTCTATGGCTCGGGCAAGGAAGCGATCGCCTTCCGCTACCCCGGCGAACGCGGCCGGGCCGCGACCAAGCAGCACCCGTTCGAAGGCGTGGTCCCGAACCTCGAGCGGCGCTATCGCGAGACCGACTCGCTTGTCGTGCGCGAGGAACTCGCAAAGCTGATCGCGCCACAGCTTTGCCCCGAGTGCCGCGGCGCACGCCTGCGCCGCGAGGCGCGTCATGTGCGCCTGGGCGATCACACGATCTACGATGTTTCGAGCTGGCCGCTAGCGAGAACGCTCGAATTCTTCCGTACGCTCGAGCTCGCCGGCGCCCGGGGCCAGATCGGCGAGCGCATCGTGCGCGAGATCGCGAACCGCCTCGAGTTCCTCGTCGACGTCGGGCTCGACTACCTCGCGCTCGAGCGCTCCGCGGAGTCGCTCTCGGGCGGCGAGGCGCAGCGCATCCGCCTCGCGAGCCAGATCGGCTCCGGCCTGACCGGCGTCATGTACGTCCTGGACGAGCCATCGATCGGCCTGCACCAGCGCGACAACGCGCGGCTCATCGCTACACTCAAGCGCCTGCGCGATCTCGGCAATTCGGTGATCGTCGTCGAGCACGACGAGGAGGCGATCCGCGCCGCCGACTACATTGTCGATATCGGGCCCGGCGCGGGCGAAGCCGGCGGCCGCATCATCGCCCAAGGCTCGATCGACGACATCCTTGCGAGCCGCGAGTCGCTCACCGGACGTTATCTCTCGCGCGCGCTTTCGATCGAGATCCCCGCCCGGCGCCATCGCCCGGGCGAGCGCAAGATCGTGGTGAGCGATGCGCGCGGAAATAATCTAAAGGCGGTCGAGCTCACGCTGCCGCTTGGCCTATTCGTGTGCGTCACCGGCGTCTCGGGTTCGGGCAAGTCCACGCTCGTCAACGACACGCTCTATGCCGCCATCGCGCGCCATCTTTACGGCGCGGCGCTCGATCCGGCGCCGCACGGCGGCATCAGCGGCCTCGAATACGTCGACAAAGTGGTGAGCGTCGATCAGAGCCCGATCGGCCGCACGCCGCGTTCCAATCCCGCGACCTACACCGGCCTCTTCACCCCCATCCGCGAGCTCTTTGCCGGCGTTCCGCAAGCGCGCGAGCGCGGCTACGACTCCGGGCGCTTCTCCTTCAACGTAAAGGGCGGGCGCTGTGAAGCATGTCAGGGCGAGGGCGTCACCAAGGTGGAGATGCATTTCCTGCCCGATGTATACGTCCCGTGCGATGTCTGCCATGGCAAGCGCTACAACCGCGAGACGCTCGAGATCCGCTACAAAGGCCGCAACATCCACGAGGTGCTCGAGCTGACCGTTGCCGAAGCGGCTGAATTCTTCTCCGCAGTGCCGGCGCTCGCGCGGCGATTGAGAACCCTGATGGATGTCGGCCTTGGCTATGTGCGCCTCGGGCAATCGGCCACCACGCTCTCGGGCGGCGAGGCGCAGAGGGTGAAGCTCTCGCTCGAGCTCTCGAAGCGCGACACGGGCCGCACGCTCTATATCCTCGATGAGCCGACGACGGGATTGCACTTCCACGACATCAAGCTGCTGCTCGGCGTGCTCGCGCGCCTGCGCGACGCGGGCAATACGGTGGTCGTGATCGAGCACAACCTCGACGTCGTCAAGACGGCGGATTGGATCGTGGACCTCGGCCCCGAGGGGGGCGATGGCGGCGGGCGCGTCGTGGCGAGCGGCACGCCCGAAGACATCGCCCGCTCGCGCGACAGCCACACCGGCCGCTACCTGCGCCAAGTGCTTGATATCAAGCTGGACGACGCGCGCCCGGCGCGCGCCGCGGCCAAGGCCCATTGACAGAACCGAACGTTCGTACTATTTTGAGC